>DQGV01000178.1 GCA_003524705.1 Anaerolineae bacterium
GACCCCGTCCAAAAAGTGACCATCGTTGGTCGTGGACAAGCCGGTGGAGTAACATGGTTCAGACCTGATGAAGACCGCATCTTAATGTCTCGCAAGAAAATGCTGGCAACACTCGCCATGGCATTAGGTGGTCGCGCCGCCGAAGAATTGATTTTTGATGACATCACTTCCGGTGCATCCAACGATATTGAGCAAGTGACTCGCATGGCACGTGCCATGGTCACTCGCCTCGGCATGAGTGCTGAAATGGGAACGCTGGTGTATGGTCAAAAGGAAGAATTGATTTTCCTCGGGCGTGAAATTTCAGAACAACGTGATTATTCAGATGCAGTCGCTGAACAAATTGACCGTGAAGTGCGCAAGATTGTGGAAGAAGCATACAAACAAGCCAAAAATCTTGTGAAGAAATATCGTAAACAACTTGAATTAGTAGCCCAAAAACTTCTCGAAGTTGAATCCATCAACCGTGAGGAATTTGAAAAACTCTTCCCTCCACCAAATGGTAAGAAGAGTGGTACGCCGCAATTAGCGTAACAAGTTACAAAATAAAAGAGTCTTCTGGTTTTCAGAAGACTCTTTTATTTTGTAGCTTGTATCTTGTTACTCGTTTCTCGCTAATTCGTTCCTTCTTTATGTTGCCTCACCAATTCACGGCGGAGAATCTTTCCGACTGTTGTCTTTGGTAATTCATTTCTAAATTCAATATGGCTTGGCACTTTATATGGAGCCAAATGTTCTTTGCAATAAGCTTTGAGGTCAGCTTCACTTAATGATTCACCGGGTTTCAACACAACCCAAGCTTTGACCGCTTCACCACGTTGTGGGTCTGGGATTCCACCAACGCCGACTTCCAAAACTTTTGGATGACCTGAAATGGCTTCTTCCACTTCACGGGGCCACACTTGGAAACCACCGGGTTTGATGAGTTCTTTCTTGCGGTCAACAATGTAGAAATAACCATCTTCATCCATGCGGGCGATGTCACCAGTGAAGAGCCAAGTCTTGCCATCTTTCATTTTGCGTAATGAATTGGTCGTTTCAGTCGGCATGTTGTGATAACCCTTCATCACATTCGGCGAATTGATGATAATTTCACCAATTTCACCTTGAGCCATTTCGGTTTCGCCATCATCCAAACTGATGAGTTTGACATCTACATCTGGTAAAGGCATACCGATGGAGCCAATTTTATTTTCGCCATTCAATGGGTTACAGTGAGTAGCAGTCGGTGCTTCGGACATACCGAAGCCTTCAAATACTTTTCCACCTGTTAATTTTTCAAAGGTTTCTTTTGTTTCTTTCATCAACGCCGCTGAACCAGAAATACAAGCCTTGATAGATGACAAATCATATTTGCCTGCTTTTACGTCAGGATGATTGTTAATCGCGTTATAAAGCAATGGCACACCGGGGAACAAAGTCGCTTTGAATTTGCTAATGTTTTCCAAAACATCTTTCAAATCGCGGGCATTTGGAACCATGACCATGCTTGCACCAATCGTCATTGCAAAAGCCATACCTGCAATCATGCCATATACATGGAAGAGCGGAATGCCCATCAAGGTCACTTCTTTACCTTCTTCAGCAGTCACAAACCACGCTTTCATTTGAAGTGTGTTTGCCACGACATTTTTGTGCATAGCAACTGCGCCTTTTGGCACACCAGTTGTACCGCCAGAATATTGAAAGAGAGCAGTATCTTCAGGTGAAATCTCAATTTGAGGTTTAGATGAAGAAGCGTGTTTCTTTAATAAATCCTGCATCAAAACATCACGAGAATCTAAATCATGAATTCTGTCGCCTTCTTTTCTTTCTTTGGCAATCGTAAATAAAAATCGCAAAACAGGAGGTAACGTTTCTTTGATATTTGTGACGATAATCTTTTTCAAATTCGATTTTTCGCGCACTTCTTTTAACTTGTTATAAAAACGACTCAAACAAAACATAACTTCAATGCCTGCGTCTTTGACAGGCGTGAGAATTTCATCCACAGGATAAGTGGGGTTGACTGCAACGACCACGCCGCCTGCTTTCAAAATTCCAAAAAAGGCAATCACAAACTGTGGAGTGTTCGGCATAAAAATACCAACACGGTCACCTTTTTTGACGCCCATTTCCACAAGAGCTGCCGCCATGTGGTCTGATAATGCATTCATTTCTTTATAAGAAATGACCGCGCCTTTAAATATCGTACAGGCACGGTCAGGATACTTGCGCGCGGCTTCCTCTAGAAAATGGAACATCGGCACTTTTGGATATTCAATTGTTTGTGGCACACCTTTGTCATAATGTGCCAACCATGGTTTGTTAGTCATACTTCTCTCCTTGTGTGTGGTGAAGATGATATTCTGGCTGAAGTATAAACTTGAAAATATTAAAAGTCAATTACAACACTTGATAAATGCCAAAGTTACGAGTGTGTCACACTTTTAACTTGCTCCTTTCGCCGTCCTCGGCGAAAGAATATAAATAATAACGCCGCCGGGGACGGCGGCTAGAGCAGTTGGCAAAGAGAGTAATGAGTTCTTTTGTTGTAAGTATTTTTGTTTTCTTAGTCCAATGAAAGCAAGATAGACCATATTGATAAGGTAAATAATCAACATTACCATAGAGAATGAATAAGCAACCACAATCGGTGCTAGCAAATATGGAAGCAGATTCATTCATTTGCCTTTTGAAGTGCCAGTGAGAAAATTCCCCAAGCCAGCCATTGCCATAAACGCCCCGTCACATACCAAGTGTAATAATCAAAAAGTGAGACGATAGAGATTGCAAATATTAAAGCAAGCGAAGCCATGATGTATGGATTATGAATATAAGTTTTCCACTTAAAGATAAAAAAAACAAAAGGCATGAAGAATAAAATCAAATAAAACATACCGCCGAGCACACCTGCTTCTATTGCAACCAATAAAGGGACATAATGCGGCGGTTGATAATTAGCAGGAAAATCTTCAAAACGTTCTTTCAAAGCAAGTGGTGTGGCACTTAATCCAATACCGATGGCAGAATGTTCTACAAATAAAGTGTTGCCTACTTCTAACAAATAATCTCTTTGTTGCATGGTGGCATCATTTATCACGTTGCCTGCATTAACCCGTTTTTCAAATACAGCGGCTTGCTGAAATAGGATTGGCAAAATAACAATTAGACTCAACATTCCCAACAGACTAGCGCGTTTGACAGAATCCCACTTTTGAGCAAAGGCTTCACATGCGACCATGAAACTGGTC
>DQGV01000028.1 GCA_003524705.1 Anaerolineae bacterium
GAGATTGCTTCGCTCGCAATGACAGGTTTAAGTTAATCATACCCCCAAATGAAAAGGTGACAGTCATTTTTGTTTTTTAGAAGTAAAATCAAGAATTCATTATGCTCTTCACAGACTCCCTCTTCATCGGCATTGACCCAACTTCTGCGAACAAATCCTTTACCTATGCGGCATTGGATAAGCATTTGAATTTAATTGCCTTATCTGATGGCGAATTGGATGATGTCGCCGCGTTTGTAGCAGGTCAACAGTCTGCTACGCTGGCGATTAATGCACCAGCGAATGTAAATAGAGGTTTGGTCAGAGAAAAAATAAAAAAAGAAATGCTCACGCCACATAAAATCCGTGCGGCGGAATATCGGCTCGCTGAATATGAATTAAGAGAACGAGGTATTGCAGTCTCTGGTACGCCCGCCAGTGTAGGCGTCTGCCCGGCATGGATGCAAGTTGGTTTTTCTTTATACAGAAAACTTGAAAAGATGGGATTCAAAAAATACACAAATGAAAATCAAACCCATCAAATCATTGAGACGCATCCACACGCCTGTTTTTGTGTTCTAGCAGGGGATACTCCCTTGCCCAAGCCGACACTTGAAGGAAAATTGCAACGTCAATTGTTGTTGTATGAACGTGGCGTAAAAATCAAAGACCCAATGGATTTTTTTGAAGAGATTACTCGTCACAAAATGCTCAAAGGCATCTGGCCCCATGAGTTGTTATATTCGCCTGAGCAACTTGATGCGTTGGTCGCGGCATATACAGCATGGACGATGGTCAATAAGCCTGAACAAACTTTATCTATTGGTGATTCAAAAGAAGGAAAAATCTTTTTGCCTGTGAATGAATTGAAAGAAAAATATTAATTCATAAAATTGTCCCGTAGTTTTTTAATGTAAAACCTGCGGGACGTTATATCTTAGAGCGAATGGTAAAATAAAAAAAATGACAACACAATCTCTTGAAACTCGCGCAATTAATACATTACGTTTTCTTTCGGCTGATGCCGTACAAAAAGCCAATTCTGGTCACCCCGGCTTGCCGATGGGTGGTGCGGCGATGGCTTACACAATTTGGACTCGCCATCTTCGACATAATCCGCGCAACCCAAAATGGATGGGACGTGACCGCTTCATCCTTTCGGGCGGACATGGTTCTATGCTTTTATATTCCCTGCTTCATTTAACAGGCTACGATTTATCTTTAGACGAAATCAAAAATTTTCGTCAATGGGAAAGTTTAACGCCAGGTCATCCTGAATATGGTTTGACTCCCGGTGTTGAAGTTACAACAGGTCCATTAGGTCAAGGTTTTGCAAACGGAGTCGGCATGGCAATTGCCGCATCACATCTCGCGGCGATATTTAACCAAAGTGGACACAATATCATTGACCCGTTTATTTATGCCATTGTGACTGATGGCGATTTAATGGAAGGTGTCGCCGCAGAAGCCGCTTCAATGGCGGGGCACATGTCACTTGGAAGATTGATTTATCTGTATGACGATAACAATATTTCGATTGATGGCTCAACAGATTTAGCATTTACAGAAGATCGTGCTGTGAGATTCCGTGCGTATGGTTGGCAAGTTTTAAGAGTCGAAGATGGCAATGATGTTGAAGCGATTGATAAAGCCATCAAAGAAGCCAAAGCAGATCCGCGTCCTTCATTAATCATGTGCAAAACAATTATTGGATTCGGCGCACCGAATCGTCAAGGCACACAAAAGGCGCATGGCGAACCTTTAGGTGAAGATGAACTCTCCGCGGCAAAAACAAATTTAGGTTGGGACAAAGAAGCGAAGTTCTTCATCCCCGAAGATGTTTTAGCGTTTTATCATCAAGCCGTTGAAAAAGGTCGTGAACTCGAAGCCGATTGGAATATGCGTTTTGAAGCGTATAAAAGAATTCATCCCGCATTGGGCAGTGAATTGCAAAGACGATTGAATGGTGAACTTCCAAAAGGTTGGGATTGGGAAGAGGCTTTGCCGAAATTTCCTGCCGATGCAAAAGGTATGGCAACGCGCGCGGCATCTGGCAAAGTGATTAATGCATTAGCAAGTGGATTGCCTGAATTGATTGGTGGCTCGGCAGATTTAGCGCCGTCGAACAATACAAAAATTGATGGAAGCCCTGCTTTCCAAAAAGATTCTTTTGCTGGTAGAAATTTTCATTTCGGTGTGCGTGAACATGCTATGGGTTCGGTATTAAATGGAATGGCTGTGTTTGGTGGCGTCATTCCGTATGGTGGAACATTTTTAGTCTTTGCTGATTACATGCGCCCGCCGATTCGTTTGGCGGCTTTGTCACATTATCCATCCATTTTTATTTTTACACATGATAGTGTTGGGCTTGGAGAAGATGGTCCGACTCATCAGCCGATTGAACATTTGATGTCGCTTCGCCTCATTCCTAACTTGATAGTTGTTCGTCCCGCGGATGCAAATGAAACCGCTGGAGCATGGAAAGTGGCTATTGAAAATAAACACGCACCGACAGTCTTAGCCTTGACTCGTCAAAACGTGCCGACATTTGAAACATCCAGTTATGCTGGTGTTGAAAAAGGTGCGTATGTGCTGAAAGATTTCGGCGAACCACAAATGATTTTGATGGCTTCAGGTTCAGAAGTGAGTTTGATTATGGAAGCCGCTCAAAAGCTTGCGGATGAAGGCAAAGGTGTGCGTGTGGTTTCATTCCCAAGTTGGGAATTGTTTGAAAAACAAGATGAAAAATATAAAGATTCTGTCTTGCCAAAGAGTATTCAAAAAAGATTAGCAGTTGAAGCAGGTTCTGGTATGGGCTGGGAACGTTATGCAAAATCTGTGATTTCTATTGAACGCTATGGCGCATCTGCTCCGTATAAAACAATTTTTGAGCATTTAGGTTTTACAGTTGAAAATGTAGTTGCAAAGGCGAAAGAATTATAAATAACCCGATGGTCGAGTAGGCGGTGTTCGTCCGCCATATCGAGACCATCAATTACTAGAAAACAATAAATTTTATGATGTGGTCTCGACTGCTCGCGTCTCGACCACCAGAGGTTAGTATGAAAATAGCAGTAGGTTGTGACCATGCAGGCTTTCCATTAAAACAAACTGTCATTGATTCAATTCAAGCATTAGGGCATGAAGTGATTGATGTCGGTACATTCAGTGCCGAACCTGTAGACTTCCCTGACTTCACTAAAAAAGTTGGTGAAAAAATTCAAAGTGGTGAAGCCGAACGTGGAATTTTAGTCTGCGGTTCAGGGATTGGTGCATGTATCGCCGCCAATAAAATGAAAGGTGTGTACGCCTCTATTGCACATGATACATACTCTGCCGCGCAAGGCGTGTTACATGACAATATGAATGTTTTGTGTTTAGGCGGGCGTGTGATTGGACCTGAACTCACAAAAGTGCTCGTGCCTGCATTTTTAAATGCCAGATATTTAGGAAATGATGCGGGTGGAGAAAGATTGGCAAGAAGAGTAAACAAGATAGTCGAAATTGAAAAAGAAAATCGCTAGAAGTTTGGAAACCCAAATGAATCCTATAAAGAAATTAACATCCCTCAAACAATCATTATGGTATGACAACATCCAAAGAAAATTATTAGTCAATGGCGACCTCAAAGCCATGATTGAACGCGGTGATATTCGCGGTGTCACTTCCAACCCAACCATTTTTCAAAACGCAATAGCAAAAACAAATGATTATGACTCCGCATTGATTCCATTGGCGTGGGCAGGTTGGGATGCTGAAAAAATATTTTGGCAATTGGCTATCGAAGATATTCAAGAAGCATGTGATTTATTTCGTCCGTTATACAATGAAACCGATGGTGGCGATGGATATGTAAGTTTAGAAGTGAGTCCATTGTTAGCGAAAGATACCGCAGGCACAATCAAACAAGCCAAAGAATTATGGGAGCGTGTTAATCGTCCAAACTTGATGGTGAAAATCCCTGCTACAAAAGAAGGCATTCCTGCCATCAAAGAATCGATTGCATCTGGAATTAATATCAACGTCACTTTAATTTTTTCATTATCACGTTACATGGATGTAATGAATGCGTATCTAGCAGGCATTGAAGAACGTGTAACAAAAAATTTACCCGTGCAACATGTCGCTTCTGTAGCTTCGTTTTTCGTCTCGCGTGTTGACTCAAAAATTGACCCAAAACTTCCAGCAGATTCTGCCTTGCTTGGTAAAGCCGCCATCGCCAATGCAAAACTTGCTTACGAAGCCTTTGAATCTATTTTCACTTCGCCACGTTTCGCAACACTCAAAGCGCGTTTTCGTGCGCGTGTGCAACGTCCGTTGTGGGCATCCACTGGCACAAAAAATCCAAAATATCCAGACACACTTTACGTTGATGAACTCATCGGTCCCGATACCGTCAACACCGTTCCGCCTGCCACGCTCGATGCATTTCGTGAGCATGGTAAGGCATCATTAACCATCACACGTGATTTGGAAGAAGCACAAAATATTTTTGTGCAACTCAAAGCGCAAGGAATTTCAATGAGTGATGTCACTCAAGAATTAGAAGATGAAGGAGTCAAAGCCTTTGCGGATGCGTACGCAACATTAATCGGCGCGATTGAAGAACGCAGGGAAACCGCCGCCTCTTCTCTTAAGGGTCTAGCTGATTCTGTTTCAGAGACATTATCTCAACTTGAAATGGATTCCGTCCCCAAAAGATTATGGGAACACGATGCTAGCTTATGGACAAATGATTCAGCAGGTCAAGCCGAGGTGAAGATTCGACTCGGTTGGTTAGACTCAATTGAAGATGCAAGAAAACGATTAGACGGATATTTGTCTTTTGCAAAACAAGTTCACGATGAAAAGATTGATAGAGTGTTAGTGATCGGCATGGGTGGTTCGTCATTGACTGCCGAAGTATTAAGCTCACTCATGGCAAACTTTGGAATCGAGGCGAAACTATCTTTAGCGATTCTGGATTCAACAGACCCTGCTCAAGTTAAACTTGCATCTGAACATTATCCGCCAGATAAAGCGTTATACATTATTGCTAGTAAATCGGGTGGCACTGCTGAACTCATGGCGGCGTTTGATTACTTATGGAAATTAAGTAATCAAAACGGTTCACGCTTTATCGCCATTACAGATAAAGATACATCGTTACAAAAACTTGCTGAAGAAAAGAAATTTAGAAAAGTTTTCAACGCTGACCCAAATGTTGGTGGACGTTTCTCCGCATTGACAGATTTTGGTTTAGTCCCAGCCGTATTGCTTGGCATGGATATTGAACAACTGCTGGCATCTGCGGAGAAAATGAAGAATGTTTCTGAATCAGTTTATAGCGCAGGTTTTGCGTTGGGTGCTGTAATCGCAGAGTCTGCTTCCGCTGGCAGAGACAAGTTGACCGTAGTCGCTGATGCGTCTGTATCCGCTTTTGCAAATTGGATTGAACAAGTCGTAGCCGAGTCTAGTGGAAAAAATCAAAAAGGAATTTTACCCGTTGCCTTAGAACCGATTGGCTCACCTGATGTGTACGGAGATGACAGGATTTTTGTGTATTTGAAAAGTAACGGTGAATTAGAAAATCAAGTGAATGCGTTGAAAAATAAATTCCCAGTGATTGAATTACCAATTACAAATTTGTATGATGTAGGCGCAGAATTTTTTAGATGGGAAATTGCAATTTCAGTGGCATGTCATTTGTTGGGAATCAATGCCTTTGACCAACCCGATGTGCAAGACAGCAAATTGCGAACAATTGCGAAGATAAAAGATTTTCAGCAAACAGGCAAACTTGCCGAAGTTGATTTGACCGATGCCAAAGATGCGAAAAAAGTTTTGGATGATTTATTGGCGAATGCAAAAAATAATTCTTATGTTTCTATCAATGCTTATGTGCCACGCAATAAAGATATGATTTCTGCGATTCAAAATTTGCGTGTGGCGATTCGCGAAAAAACGAAATGTGCAGTGACTGCGGGTTTTGGTCCGCGTTTTCAACATTCAACGGGTCAGTTCCACAAAGGCGGACCGAATACGGGTTTGTTTATTCAAGTGGTGTATGATGCCAAAGATGATTTTGAAATTCCAAATCAAGGTTTGAGTTTTGGAACATTAATTCGCGCGCAAGCCTTGGGTGATTACGAAGCGTTAATCGCCGCTGGCAGAAAAGCCGTAAGGATTCGGTTATCAAGTTTGGGTGATTTGAAAAATTTGTTGTAATGGTAGGGGCATAGCGGAGGACTTGCTGAATTTTGGCATTAGATTAATCCGCTATGCCCTTACAGGTGAATATAAAAATGAAATATGATCCTAAAATTCACCATAGGCGTTCTATAAGATTAAAGGACTATGATTACACTCAGGCGGGTGCATATTTTATAACGATTTGTTCGTATCAAAGAGAAAATATATTTGGAGAAATTGTAAATGGGGAAATGAAGCTTAATAGTTTCGGGTTGGTTGCTATACAACAATGGGAGAAATTGATAAAGAGGTTTCCAAATATTGATTTAGGTGCATTTGTGATTATGCCAAATCATAGTCATGGGATTATAGAAATTGTTGAGCGTGAAGATGACCGTAAGGGCATAGCGGAGGGCTTGCTGAATCTTGACGATGAATCAACCCGCTATGCCCTTACATCGAAGCAACAAAAATTTGGAAAAATGATCCCGAAATCTATTCCAACAATCATCCGTTCTTATAAATCTGCGGTTGCTTATAGAATTAATCTCATGCGGAACACGAATGCTGTTTGGCAACGAAACTATTACGAACATGTGATTCGAAACGAAAAAGAACTTGAATTAATTACAAAATATATCGAATACAACCCCATGAGCTGGCAACTGGACCGCGATAATGCTCAAAACAACTTACCTGCATTTGAAAATGCAGAAGATTACATTAAAGATGCCGAAGCCATGATAGGATTAAAGAAATGACAGAACTTTCTTCCCTCAAATGTGTTGCCTGCCGTGGTGGTGACCCGATGTTAACCGACTCCGAAATCGCGGAGTTACATCCGCAAGTTTCTGAATGGCAAATCATTGAAACAGATGGAATTAAACGCTTACAACGAATTTTCAAAATGAAAAATTATGTCGAAGCCGTGGCATTGACCAATAAAATCGCGATGATTGCCGAAAAAGAAGACCATCATCCGTTGATTATTTTAGAGTGGGGAAAAGTGACCGTGCAGTGGTGGACGCATGTAGTCAAAGGTTTGCACAAAAACGATTTCATCATGGCGGCAAAGACGGATGAGATATTTAAGAAAGATTACTAAATTAGTTTGACAATAAGGAACTAGTCCATGGACAATGAAACGTACACTTTACTTTTAGGCGCAGGTATTACGTTATTTACTACATTGTTTACGACTTTATTGGCATATATTGTACAATCCGTTCGAGAAACAAAACAAAGAAATTGGCAAATTGAGGACAATCAAAGAAATGAACTAATCGCTGTAAGAAAAAAACGACTTAATGATGTAGAAAGCGTATTAGAAGTCGTAATGAAAATGGTAAATATTACTCTTGATAATGAAGAAGAACTGCTAAAAAAGATAGAAGAAATTCAAACCCCCAATGTTGTTAAATTCATGAAATTATATTCCAAAGGAAAAAATAATCAGTCTAAAATCGTAAAAACTTTGACAAAACATAAATTAGACAAAAGCGAAATTACTAAGGCGGCAAGCAAGATTAAAAAATTGTTCAATGAACATTCTAAAAGAATTCCTATCATGAACAAAGAATTAAAAAATTCTATTGAAAAAATCCATCCGCTGTTTATTGATATTGATAATAAAGTAAATGAAGAAACAACTAATCTGCTAGACATAGTAGCAAACGAATTAAGAGATTACCATCGTATACTGAAGACCTTTGACAATCTTATCCCTATAGATGTTGAAAACGAAAACACTCGTATTAGAAAAACTAAAACTGAATTACGTCGAATTAGATCAGAAATTATTTCTGCTGTAGATCGTGCAATAATTTTTGCGAAGATAAACAATTAAGGAAACAATACCTTTACTCGCTAGCTTGTATGTCCAGTTTCCGTCGGATCATTACAAAATCTTTTTATTTCCACGAACCATTCCCCACAAACCAT
>DQGV01000217.1 GCA_003524705.1 Anaerolineae bacterium
CCACAGCGGATGCTTTTCATGTGACTGCGCCTCACGAAAAGGGGGAAGGTGGTGCGGCTGCGATACGCATGGCTTTAAGTTCGGCAGGTGCAAACATTGATGAAGTCGGTTACATCAATGCGCATGGCACAGGGACGATGTTAAACGACCAAGCCGAGACAAGAGCCATCAAAGCCGCATTTGGTGATGAGTTGGCTCATAAAATCCCTATTTCTTCTACCAAGTCTATGACAGGTCACATGATGGGTGCAACAGGCGCTTTAGAAATTATTTTTTGTGTGAATGCCATCAAAGAAGGTATTTTGCCCCCGACGATTAATTATCAAACCCCAGACCCTGAATGTGATTTGGATTACATTCCTAATAAGGCTCGTGAGGCGAAAATTTCATTGGCGATCAGCAATGCCTTTGGGTTTGGTGGTCATAATGCAGTGCTGGCGGTCAGGAAGTATTAATGGATTATGTCACCCTGAGCGTAGCGAAGGGTCTCTAATATAATCATGAGATTCTTCGCCGCAAAGAGCAAGAGCGCGGCTCAGAATGACATATAACTCATCTTGTAGATTGTGAAATTGCGTGCTATAATCCGCCCTCGCGCTTAGAAACTAACTAATCAGAAAGTTAAGGAAGAACGAAAATGGCAGACCTACTTAAATCCGTAGAAGCAAAAGATAACGAAAAAATCCCCCAATTGAACGCTGGGGATACCGTCAGTGTGCATGTGAAAATTAAAGAAGGTGAACGTGAACGTATCCAAGAGTTCAAAGGCTTGGTGATTCGTTTGCGCAACAGCGGCAACAATGGCTCTGTTACCGTCCGCCGTATGGCATCCAACGGCATTGGTGTAGAAAGAACCTTTTTACTTCGCTCACCTCGCATTGACAAAATTGTTGTAGAACGCAAAGGCAAAGTCCGCCGCGCACAACTCTACTACATGCGCGAACGCACTGGCAAAAGTGCTCGCATCAAAGAAAAATTTACAAACTAAGTTTTATCAAGTCCCTGAATGTTCAGGGACTTTTTATTTCCCTATGTCATTGCGAGGAGGCTTTAGCCGACGAAGCAATCTTATAATTCATTGGGGGATTGCTTCGCCACAAAAATCAAAAGCGTGGCTCGCAAAGACACAGATACCTTGTGGTATGCTTATTCAAAACAGGAGCATACATGGCAAAACCATTAATCGGCATTACAACTTATAACGGTAAAAATCCTTATGGACGCGATATTGCGGCTGTGCAACATACGTATATTCGGGCTGTCACGCAAGCGGGCGGAATTCCAATTTTAATCCCTGCTATTTTGCCAGCCGATGAAGTCAATGAGTTATATGCGCGCTTGCAAGGCATTTTATTTTCGGGCGGCGGCGATATCTCCCTTAAATATTTTGATGGGGAACAGCACGCAAGCATCCACGAAGTTGATGAGGCGCGTGACGTCACTGAATTTTCTTTGCTTCGTCAATCCGTTCAACATGAAAAACCTTTTCTGGCAATTTGTCGTGGTATGCAAGTGATGAATGTGGCGTTGGGTGGCACGTTGCATACGCACATCCCAGACCAAATTTCAAATTCGTTGAAACATGATAATCAAGATTTTACTTTGTTGAGTCATCCTGTCAACATTGATGAAGAATCAAAGATGGCTGAAATTTTTGGTGAGACGTTGTTACAGGTGAATAGTTTGCATCATCAGGGATTAAAAGACCTCGCTTCAAACTTGCGCATAGTTGGTCATGCACCTGATGGTGTGATCGAAGCCGTCGAAATCCCTGACCATCCGTATGGGATCGGTGTGCAATGGCACCCTGAGTGGTTGACCGACCAACCTGTGATGCAAAGATTGTTTAAGTCGTTTGTGGATGCGGCTGAAAAGTAAACTCGGTGGTTGAGTAGCCGCGCATTTTTTCTTTGCGGCATATCGAAACCACCACCATTTAATAAAAATATATTTTTAACATATTGGTCTCGATATGGTCTCGCAAAAATCGCTCGACCTACTCGACCAACGAGTATGAAACTTATGACCTCAAACTCCATAGGCATATTTGACTCAGGCGTAGGCGGACTTTCTGTTTTACGAGAAATTCGCGCCTTGATGCCGAATGAAAATATCATCTATTTCGGTGACCAAGGACATGTGCCTTATGGTCCGCGTTCGATGGAGCAGATTCAAAACTTTTCAGAGGGGATTACAAATTGTTTACTAAAAAATCATGCGAAGATTATTGTTGTAGCTTGTAACACAGCTTCTGCCGCGGCATTGAAATATTTACGCGAGAAATTTCCTGACATTCAATTCGTGGGCATGGAACCAGCCGTCAAGCCTGCAGCTGAAAAAACGCAGACAAAGAAAGTTGGCGTGCTTGCAACGCCGACCACATTTCAAGGTGCTTTGTATGCTTCTGTTGTAGAACGTTTTGCTTCTGACGTGGAAATTTTTCAAAACACTTGTAATGGACTTGTTCAACAAATTGAAGCAGGGGAATTAAATTCCGAAAAAACAAAAAAGATTTTGGAAGATGCTTTACTCCCCATGTTAGAAAAAAATATTGACACAGTTGTATTGGGATGTACACATTATCCCTTTGTGATTCCACTCATTGAAAAAATTGTTGGAGAAAGTGTTCGTGTGATAGACCCTGCTCCCGCCGTAGCAAAACAGACTGAGCGTTTGCTAGAAGCAAAGGGATTAAGATATTCGTCTAATGAAAATGGGGAAGTGGTATTTTTTACTTCAGGGGATATGAAATTAACCGAGGATGTTGTCTCAAAGTTGATTGATGAAAAAGTAGAAATAAAATCTGTGATGTGGAAGAATGATTGCGAAGTTGTAGATTAGTTTAGCAACTCTTTACGCTTTGTTTAACCAGTTTTGATGACTAGAAGGTTATTTCTGTGTGAGTAAATATAAGCCATTACCCCATAGAAGTATTGATTCTTGATTTGGCGAGACATCATATTGAAGTCCTGACAAATAATAATCCCGAATAATGCAGTTGTCATCACCCTGATAATTAATAAACCCAGCAACTAAGTCAGCCTGACTAAGCAAGGTTGATATCTTTTGGCTATTAATTTCGAAAACTCGTAATTCATCTATGTTATCCCACCAATTATTTGGATCTGCTCTCCACCAATAAAATAGCAATTTCCCATCATCAGACCATTGCGGAAAACTACCTCCATAACTTTCAATAATTTTTGTATTTCCTGTT
>DQGV01000323.1:0-2478 GCA_003524705.1 Anaerolineae bacterium
AAGAGCGTGGCTCGCAACGACATTGTTTAATTAATTCTGCAATCTTGCAAACACAACAATACGTTGGTCATTGACAAGATATGGATAACACGAAATCAAAGTAACAGTCGGCGAGCTGGTTGGCGCCATCACTTCTACTGCGGTGGGTTCTACTAAAACTGTTCTATCCACAATATAAACAAATTGACGTTGTTGAGTATAAACAATAATTTGGTCGCCGGGCACAAGTCTATCTAAGTATCTAAAAATTTCACCATATACATCGTTATGTGCCGAAAGAACTGTATTGCCATCTCTGCCCGGAGGTGCTGAACCAATATATTGCCCAACACCTTTTTTCAATTGCTCAAAACCATCACCTTGCACAACTGGCGCATCCACATTGATAGCAGGAATTTGAATACGCACGGCTTGGTCTGGTGCGGCGGTTGGTACAGGAATATTTGCTAACGACTGTACCATCGGCAAAAGATGTTCTGGAATTTCTGCTTCATTTGGTCGCGTATTGCCGTTTGCATCTGGAGGTGTATGTCCTGATGGAAGCACAACTGCCATCACTAATGGTGTTGGCGTTGGTGTTGATGGATTCAATGCCGCAACAACTTCATTGTTTAAGGTTTGTAATAATCCAACACCGTTTAAGATGATTGCCACCAAACCAACCACTGCCAAAATTTCTACGCCTAATAAAAGCCTGTCTAAAAATTTTCGGCGAGGATTAATAAGCGCAGGTTCGGGTGATGATTCTGTTCCCGAAGCAGTATCAATTACAGGCGCGGATTGAGGCGAATCAAAATCCAGATCTGGAGCGACAGAGACGACGCGTCCAGTACGGCGATAATGTTCGAGTCTTTCTTTACGCGCACCGCGTCTTTTCTCGACGAGCAGCTTGCGTAGTTCTTCGACGCTTAATTCTTCGGGGATTTTTTTTCTTGCCATGGCGTGGCGATTATACCTTATACAAGGCATTGTCATTTTTTGGGACAATCGGTATAATGTCCACTCTTTGGACGGGTAGCTCAGTTGGTTAGAGCATCGCGTTGACATCGCGAAGGTCGTAGGTTCGAGCCCTATCTCGTCCACATGGTCAGTGAACAGTAATCAGTGACCAGTAAAATAGTAAATGCGTTGACCAAGACGAGTATGTAAAAAATATTCTGACAGAGAGAAGAAATATTTGTTGAGAGTTTCTTCCAGAAAGTTTTACAGAAAACCACTTGTGAGCGTGAAGCAGAACAGTGATCAGAGAACAGTGATCAGTTAGTAAGTTGAACGGGTGACTTCGTTATCAGTCTAAGAGATACTTTCAAAATATGGTCTCGGTACGTCGCAAAGAACAAGAGCGCGACTACTCGACCATCGTAAGGAAGTAAATCGGGTGGAACCGCGTGAGTACAAACTCTCGTCCCGTTGTGGATGAGAGTTTTTTTATTTTTAGGAGGTCGCTATGACTGAAGACAGCACTATCACTCAAAAGCGACTCGGAGGTTTGTCTTGCTTCCTCTGAGCCGCGTAAAACGTCCATGAAGCAGAAGTGCCCTTGAGGCACAAGACAAATTGAAGATATGAAAGGAAATGAAAATGTTAAATCAACAAGAAAAATATGAGGATTCGTATTTATATAAAATCCGTCATTCGGCGGCGCATGTGATGGCGCAAGCTGTGATGGAGATGTTCCCAGATGGCAAAGTGACGATTGGTCCGCCTGTGGAAAACGGATTTTATTATGACTTCGATTTGCCGCGCAATTTAACGCCTGAAGATTTGCAAGCCATCGAAAAAAGAATGCGTCAGATAGTACAAGGCAAACATGAATTTAAGAAAACAGTTATCAGTGCAGATGAAGCGAAAAAGATTTTTGCTAATCAGCCGTATAAGTTGGAATTAATCGAAGGGCTTGAAAAAGGCGGATTTGATGAGTATGGAAATCCGCTCAAAGAAAAGCCTGAAATTTCAATTTATCAACAAGATACATTTGTAGATTTGTGTCGTGGTCCGCATGTTGAAAACACAAAAGAAATTAAACAAGATGCATTCAAGTTAATGTCTATTGCGGGTGCGTATTGGCGCGGCGATGAAAATAATAAAATGTTGCAACGCGTGTATGGCACGGCTTGGGAAAACAAAAAACAGTTGGAAGAATATTTACATCAACTGGAAGAAGCCAAAAAACGTGACCATCGCAAAATTGGCAAAGATTTAGAAATCTTTATCTTTGATGATGAAGTAGGTCCAGGCTTGCCATTATGGTTGCCGAATGGTGGCATCATGATTGAAGAGTTGGAAAAACTTGCCAAAGAAATGGAAGAAGCCGCTGGTTATTCACGCGTGCGCACACCAAACTTAACGAAAGAAGATTTATTCATTCGTTCTGGTCACTTGCCTTATTATGCCGAGAGCATGTATCCGCCCATGGAATTGGAAGGCGTGAAATATTATGTGAAGCCGATGAACTGCCCGATGCATCATAAGATTTTT
>DQGV01000323.1:2711-26263 GCA_003524705.1 Anaerolineae bacterium
AAGCCGATGAACTGCCCGATGCATCATAAGATTTTTGGTTCAAAGGGTCGTTCGTATCGAGAGTTACCCATCCGCCTCGCTGAATATGGAACATGTTATCGCTACGAAAAATCAGGCGAACTCTTCGGCTTGATGCGCGTGCGTTCGTTGCAAATGAATGATGCCCACTTATACGTCACAGAAGACCAATTTGAAGAAGAATTCATGGGCGTGATTGATTTGTATTACAAATATTTCAAATTATTTGATATTGAAAAATATGTAATGCGATTAAGTTTACATAGCAAAGCAGGTCTTGGCAAAAAATATGTAGATAATCCGCGTTTGTGGCAAAAGACAGAAGATATGGTTCGGCGTGCGATGACAAATGGGAAGGTGCCATTTATTGAAGTGGAAGATGAAGCCGCTTTTTATGGTCCAAAAATTGATGTGCAAATTTGGAGCGTGATTGGGCGTGAGTTTTCTTTGGCAACAAATCAAGTGGACTTTGCACAACCGGAACGTTTTGATTTGAAATTCACAAACAAAGATGGTCAAGATGAAGTTCCGCTTTGTATTCATCGCGCGCCATTATCTACACATGAACGCATGATTGGATTTTTGCTTGAGCATTATGCTGGCAACTTCCCTGTTTGGCTTTCACCTGAACAAGTGCGCGTGATTTCAATCACAGATGCACAAAATGAATATGCAGAAAAAATTGCCAAACAATTACGTGAAAATGGAATCCGTGCTGAGGCTGATTTATCTTCTCAACGTATGAATGCAAAAATTCGTCAGGCGCAATTAATGAAAGTGCCATACATGATTGTGGTTGGTGATAATGAAATGCAAGCAGAACAAATCTCATTGCGCGTGAGAGATGGCTCGCAAGAAAATAATATTTCGTTGAGTGATTTTATTGTGAGAGCAAAAGATAGAATTTCAAGACGAGCGAAAGAGTTGTAAATAGACGGTGGACGATAGACCTTGAGAGTGAAAAACAGGATAGTTTTTTACTATCCTGTTTTTTTCTTACTGAAAATTATGGGTTTATCCACGATTTTATATATCCATTAATTCCTCTTAAAGAATATGTCTCACAAGAGTGAATATTGATGACACCTAAAGAAAGTTCGCTGCTTGATAAATCCGTGTTCAATACACTAAATCCTAACCAATTGCCATCAGGCGACCAAATTGGTCTCAAAACAACCCAATAATCTAATTGAGCAATTAATTTCTTCTCGGAACCATCGAGCCTAGAAATATAAATCCCGCTTCCCATTCTTCCATTAACTTTATCAACATAAGCAATCCATTGATTGTTCGGGGAAATTGAAGCACTATCGCCATGTATGTTCCATAAATCCGTAACGGAGTTCGTTTCAATATCTATAAGTTTTAGAGTATTTTCGTGAGACCTCTGTATCGAATAAAATAAAACCTGTTTACTATCTCTAGACCAACCCAACACGAACGACATTTCGTTTTCAGAAACCAATTGACGAACGTTCGCGCCATTTGCATCCATGACATATATTTGACGTGAATCAGCAAATACATTAAAAGCAATATTGCGTCCATCAGGTGACCAAACAGCATCCAAGATTGACCCGTCTGGAACAGTTGGCATATATACGTTTCTTGTTTCAATGTCCATGATTTTGAATACACCATTTTCATCAGAATAAGCCAATTTTGTACCGTCAGGAGAGAGCGAACCATGCCCAAAGACGAGTCCTTGTTCGTTACCACCATCTAAATTGGAAACAAAAAGAGATGGTTCTGGCGAAAGCGCACTACGCATGGTAAGAATTTTTCCACTTAACCCTGTTGGGAAAGATGATTGTTGATTGGACTCAATTTCTTTCCAGCGAGATAGGTCAAGACAAGCCTGCTCAATAAATACAAATGGGCTATTTGTTGTATCCACTGGCGGATTCCATGTAGTTTCCCAAATCCCATTAATCCCTATAGTTGTTGTACCCAATATGATAGGAAATTTGATAGGTGCATTTGTTAATATAGATGAGGATATTTTTTTTGTTTCCGCGTCGTAATAATTTCCAAGGCTACCTACTGATATGCCTGAAAGACCTTCGGTTATCAGTCCTTCTTCAAAACTGAAATCAATTTGTCTCAGATTTTCATCTGTTTGAATATTAATACCAAATCCTTGTAAGTCACCTCTTTGGATATAAGTGATATTTGTAATCTTTGCTGAAATATCGAAGATATTGATAGGTACATCAATCTCCCATTCTCTTCCCAAATATTCACTATGAAAATTCAACTCAGATAAAGGTAAGTTGATAGTTGTAAGAATTGGAGTAAGATATTCAACATTTAGTTGATCTATACTCAAAGTAATGGGGCTGTTAAAGTTCTTCCCATATATCTTATAAGCCCATTGATTCGGCTGTAAACTTTCTCGAATTAAATCATCATCATAAATCGCAGGGTCAATTGGGACTTCATTTCCTAAAGAGTCGTGTGCTTTTAGCCCCCAGCCGCCTGGAGCAATATTAGCCACACGCTCATCTGTCCATTCTGTGTGACCAATTAAGTAATATCCATCCTCCAGAGGAATATATTTATCAATCTTAAGGGAAGCTCCATAGAGAGATTGTGAATCAACAAGGGGTGTTTCCGTATCAATATTAGATTCTAAAGTTGGCTCCAAGTCAATGACTGGCATCACGGTTAAATTATCAGGTGCCGGCATGAAGCGAATCGGGATTTCCCAATTTGTTGGCAACATGCCTTCAATCGTTCCGCCGATACAGGCAATTAATACAATTGCATCATTTATCTCAGAGGGAATCGAAGCATACTCAAGTTTTTGTTCAAATATATTCCAGTTGCCTCCATAGAGGAAGCCACCTTCTAACATAGTTCCATTTGCTAATTTCAAATCTACTTTTCCAAGACATCCCCCATCGCTTTCGCTTGTAGGGTAGGCGCTACTCGGTACATTTTCAACTTTAATAAAAATCGCTGTTTTATCGGCACTTAATAACGCGCTGGTAACAGTTATTGTAATTTTATCTCTTGTTATCGAAACAGGCTCAGCCAATACACGCAATGGAACACTTTGGTCAATTAAACCAATTTCAGGCACATATCCTGTCGCTTTACTAATGGCATATACAACACCACTTAACAAAGCCAAAGTTAATAGCACAATTAAAATAAAGAACAAAGGTTTTGTTAGTAACTTCATCACAAAAGATTTCCTTTCCAGTTGAGCAGAAATTCTTGGTAGTAAATTCACAACATCAGGCACCGCATCACGAACAATATTTTCAAGTAGGACTTTCATACGGTTGTTTTTCATTTCTCATTCCTTTCTGACAGAATACTTCTTAACTTCTGTCGTGCAGAATTCAACAACCACTTAATTGTCCCAATCGCTGCGCCTGATTCTTGCGCCATCTCCTTTTCGCTCATCTCTAAAAAATATTTTTGCACAATCACAGCTCTTTGACGTGGCGATAACCTTTGCATTGCCTCCCAAATTTGATTTTGCTTTTCAAGAGAAATAATTTGCTCTTCAGTAGATTCGATAGATGAAATTAGTTCTTCAAAGAATGCTTCAGCTTCATCAACAAAATTAATTTGTTTTGATGATTTTTCTGCAGCTTTTATGGAAGCATTCACAACAATTCGCATAAACCAAGGTTCAAATGGGCGAGAATCATCAAATCTGCTAATTGCATGAAACACTTGAATAAAAGCATCCTGCACGATATCCTCTGCCACAGTAGAGTCGCGTGTAATGAGATAAGCAACGCGAATTGCCTTCACTTGATAACGCATCACCAAAAACTCCAATCCGCTGATATCTTGATTCTTAAGTTTATGAATTGCTATTTGCTCGTTCAAGGTCTCCTCGTAAAAGCCAACTACACTATTAATATCCTTTCAGACTTTAAAAGGTTGGGTATTCTCATAAATGTCCCACGTTTTAGAGTATTTAAGAATTATTTTATTTCTGTGATGATTGTATTCTTGGCACCGGCTTTGATTAACGATTCCGCCACTTGATTCGCCTCTGCTTGATTCACCAGCGCAATCATATTTCCGCCTCTGCCACCGCCGCTGAGTTTGGCTCCGAGTGCGCCAGCATCACGGGCGGATAAAACTAATTTATCTAATTCGGGCGAAGAGACTGTCAGTTGTTGTAGCAAACTGTGATTATGATCCATTAACTCACCAAGTAATTCAGGCTTTCCGCTTTCAATTGAACGGCGGGCGATTAAAGAAATTTGTGCAATTTCGTTAAATATATTTTCAAATTTATTATTATCTTTCAGCCATAATCTTCTCACATCGCCAACTGATTCTTTTGTTGGGGCGGGAATTCCTGTATCAGCAATCATAATCGTAAAAGGTTTGCCAACTGAAAATGTTTCAATCGGTTGACCTTTGATAAAGTAAACAGGTTTATTGAATGTGATGACAGTATTATCAATTCCAGAAGGTGTGCCGTGGTGAAGTTTTTCGGACTCAAAAACCATTTCATTGATTTGATTATCTGTTAATTGGAGAGAGAAGAAAGAGGAAAGAGCACGGATTAATGCAACCGAAACGGCGGCGCCGGAACCAAGTCCAGATGCAACGGGGATAGTTGATGAGATATTAATTTGTATATTAGGCGGAGAAGAAATGTCCAAGCGTTGAAAAAGGTTGAGGATGACCGAACCAATTGCATGGTCAGGTTGAAGCGAAGAAAGTTCGGCGTGCAAGTCAATGATGGGAGCGTGAATCCAAACGCCAGCGGAATCTGAATCTAAAATTTCTACATCTACTTGTACTTGGTTAACAGGAACAGCAAGCGCAGGACGATTGTAAACAACCGCATGTTCACCAAATAAAATTATTTTGCCGGGCGCGGATGATTTCACGATAGATAAAAAACGGCGATGACTGCCAAACCCCAAAGAATCATTGAGATTTGAAATGGACGGTCTGACAATAAAACTTCTTCAGGTGTGCCGCCTGCATGTTTCACTTCGATGAGATAGAGATACCGAAAAATGGCATAGACTACAAATGGAATAGTGAGCATCATGCTGTGATTTTCTGGCAAGTTCGGCGCGGAAAATGTGTAAAGTGAATATGCAACAATGGTTGTGCCTGAAACAATCATGATGTATTGGTCGAGTAAGGGCAATGTGTAGCCATCAAATACTTTACGATGTGAGCCTGCGCCATGTGCAAGTAATGCAAGTTCCGCACGGCGTTTGCCAAAGCCGAGGAATAATGAAAGTAAAGTCATCAACACATATAACCAAGGAGAGAATCTTTCTACTTCAATTAATGTCACACCTGCATGAACGCGCAATACAAATCCAGCGGCAATGATTAATACATCAAGAATTGGAATATGTTTTAACCACAAAGAATATGTTATGTTCAAAATAAAATATCCCACTACAACATACATGAATTCAATATCAAGTAAATAGGATGAGATTGCAACACCAATGACAAGAATTACCAATGCACTCCACGCCACACTGATTGGGAGTTTTCCCGAAGGAATAGGGCGATTCTTTTTATCAGGGTGCTGACGGTCTGCTTCCACATCTACGATGTCGTTTAGGATGTAAACGCAAGATGAAATTAGACAAAATAAAATCACGCCTGCAAAAGTTCGGGTAAATGATTCGATGACAAACAGTTGTTTATCAAATACAAGCGCGGCGAAGATGAAAACATTCTTCGTCCACTGGCGTGGACGCATGGTTTTGAGAAGGGTTGAGAACATCTGTTTATTTTACCTGTATTTTTTATTCATCAAAATATTCAGGTAAAATCATCCCGCTATGACATTAACTTCAAATTTTGACGAAGCAGGGAAAATCTATCAGCAAACCCGTATGGCGCACTGGGACAAAATCGCCATCAAACGTGATAACTGGCAAGGCATGGGTCGTTGGTATCACCAACGGCTAGCTGAAATTTATAAATTTCTTGTCAGCCCTAATCAGCGCATTCTTGAAATCGGATGCGGTACAGGGAATTTAATCTCACAATTACATCCATCACATGGCGTTGGCATAGATTTTTCATCTGAAATGATTGAACGTGCGAAAAAACAAAATCCTAAGATTGAATATTATCAACTAGATGCACATGACTTATCTAGTCTTGCAGGTGAGTTTGATGTCATTATTCTTTCAGATACAATCAACGACTTATGGGATGTACAACGAGTACTGGAACAAATCAAAAAGTTTTGCAAGCCTAATACACGCATCATTTTAAATTTTTATAGTCATCTTTGGCAATTTCCGCTTGCAATTGCGCAAAGTTTAAATCTTGCTTCGCCATTGATGAGTCAAAATTGGTTAACTCGTGAAGATGTAGAAAATTTATTAAGGTTGGCAGGTTTTGAAACTATCAGTAGCATGCGAGAAGTTTTATTTCCACTTCCATTAGGCGGTTTTGCGAATCGCTATTTGGTTAAGCTATTTCCATTTTACAATTTTGCTTTATCAAATTTTATTGTGGCACGCCCTATGCCCACATCAGCAAACCAGCCAAGTGTTTCGGTTGTCGTCGCCGCAAGAAATGAAGCAGGTAATATCAAAAACATTTTTGAACGTGTCCCAAAGATGGGAAGTAAAACCGAATTAATTTTTGTTGAAGGACATTCAAAAGATAATACCTACCAAACCATCTTAGATGAAATTCCGCTTCACCCTTCTACCCCCAGCTTGGTTTTTCAACAAACAGGCATCGGCAAAGCGGACGCCATTCGACTCGGCTTCGAAAAAGCTTCTGGCGATATTTTGATGATTCTTGACGCAGACTTAACCGTTCCACCTGAAGATTTGCCAAGATTTTATGAAGCCATTACTTCAGGTACGGGTGAATTTATTAATGGTGTACGTTTGGTTTATCCAATGGAAAAAGAAGCCATGCAGACTTTGAATTTCATCGGCAATAAATTATTCAGCATGACTTTCTCGTGGTTGTTAGGACAACCAATCAAAGATACTTTGTGTGGAACAAAAGTCATGTGGCAAAAAGATTATCAACAAATTGCTGCCAATCGTTCTTATTTCGGAGATTTTGATCCTTTTGGAGATTTTGACTTAATCTTTGGCGCGGCAAAGCTAAATAAAAAAATTGTCGATTTGCCTATTCGTTATCGTGAACGTGTATATGGCACAACCAATATCTCACGTTGGAAACATGGATTATTGTTATTAAGAATGGTCATGTTTGCGGCGAGAAGAATCAAATTTGTGTAAAAGGAAATATGATGTCTGTAAAACTTAAGTTATTGCCAATTGAACAATATAAAGGTGTCAATGATTTAGATCCAATTAAATATTATTACTGGCCCATTTTTGGTGGGATGTATCGTCGCCGTGTAGAGTTAGCCTTAGAACAATGTACTGGCGGAGAAAAGGTATTGGAAGTTGGTTTTGGAACGGGCCTTGCATTCCCAAATTTACATGATCATTACAAAGAAATTCATGGTTTAGATCTAACTGCTGATATTGAGGCTGTTAAATCTGTTTTCGAGCCAATCGGGATACCCCTTTTTCTTAAGAAAGGGGATGTTTTGAACATGCCATATGAAGACAATTATTTCGATACTGTTTTATTGATTAGCATCTTGGAGCATCTAAAGCCGAAGAAATTAGAACAAGCATACACAGAGGTGAAGCGGGTCTTAAAACCAGGCGGGCAAATGGTTTATGGAACCCCCGTTGAAAAACCATTTATGGTTTTCATGTTTCGTCTGTTAGGTCATAATATTCGTGATGAGCATTTTTCTACAGAAAAAGAAATTGCAACAGCGGCATATCAAGCTTTTTCAAATGGCAAAGTAATAGAAATGAAAAGTACGCCCCCAATTGCAGGAACAGTTTACACTGTTGGGAACTTTATAAAATAATTTATCGTACACGCTCAAACATTAACACATCTGTGGTTAAAAAATTTACTTACACTTGAGGTAAATAGGCTGGCAAAGTGTAAGTAAATTTTTTAACCAAGCGGAATGTTTCAATTTCGTTTGCTAGCAAACGTTTGAAAAAATCGCATTCAATTGGATTAGTAACGCAAATTGACTCAGTAAAAAAACGATTGTAAGTATAACTATCTATTACAAAATAATCAGTATCACGCTCTAACAAACCTTTTTCACCTTGGTTATATTCATATCGTACGCCAGTTGGAAACACATCATTTGGGTATTTGACAAAATAAATTGGATAATTATGTGCACGTTCAAATTTTCTTTTTTCAATATCGGGCGGATATAACGTGTATTCGATGCTTTTTTGATACCCGCGAATTGTTTCAATATATTCCGTAGCTGGGATACGAGCATCGTTCATAAATAACAATGCGATCCCCACCAAGCGAAGCGTTGAATATGAAATACCAACTGCAAGAATAACAACAAGAAGAGGAGGAATAAATTTCATTTGATTTTGTTTTGAGAATGTCCAAATTTCATAAACCATCAAAGCGGCAAGGATGGATAAAAATGGTACAAACGGGATGAAATAACGCGGAATGTAATTAATAGACAGCAGGAAAGGTAAATCAAAAATCAACACTGTTAGCATCAAAATAAAAATGGACTGAGCCTGATTTTGCTCCATTTTTCCAATTCCAAATTTCCAAGCCACATATCGAACAAGAAACCACACAAGTGAAAACAAAAACAGATAATAAGCGAATATACCAACTGCACTTTCAAAACTACCCCATTGACCAAATAAACCAATTGGCGCGCCCGAGTTAAAACCATATTGTGGATAATTTCTTAAGGCGACAAATACATTTGTAAAATAATAAACAGGCGAAAATAAGGCTTTGGGTGTGCCAAGTGCATATCCTAAATATGAAACAAAACCACCCTGTACAATCACAAGAAAAATGTTTCGCCAGCGTAAAAGAATTTGTCTCCCATGTTCAATTACAAAAACAGCAATGGGCAATAAAATAAAACTGCCACCAGTAAATTTACTTGAAGCCGCCAATCCCACTGAAAAGAAAGAAGCAAATAACCAAATTCTATTTTTTGATTGCTGATACTTAATCGCAAAAAATACACATAAAATGGAAAACAATTGCAAATACAAATCATTATGAGCCAGCCGCCCATTTTCCGCCGCAATACCGCTAATAACATAAAATATTCCAGCCAGTAAAGAAATACTTTTATTCGCTCCAATATTTCTGGCAAGAGAATAAATTAAAATTCCGCTCACCGCCCCCAAAAATGCCGAAAACATGCGTAAAGAAACGATAATGGCATATTCTGAACGCCCCATAGATTTCACCAGCCAGCCGATGGCATACATCACATATTTTGGAAGCGATGGGTAATTCCAATCGGGTTCGGTTTCGTCAAAAATTAATTCGCCCCGCAAAGCACTGTTAACACGCCATACTAATTCATCCGGATTCCACAAAGCTGGCGCACCCCACTCAACACCAGGCAAAGATGCCGCTAAGAATAAAATGAAAATAAGAAGTGGCAATAAAAATTCGAATCGAGAGAAAAAGGCGTTTATATTTTTAGGCATGGGTTATCCCCGTATGGGTTGGCTAGCAAATATAGAAATCAGGGTAATCGCATCTATAGCTTCATCACCTGTTTTGAATTCTGGTCGAATTTGTTTTGCGGCTTTGAGAAATTCATCTAGGTTTCGCTCTAAAACTTTAATTTCAACTGTTTCAAAATGTTGATTAAAAAATTTTTGATAATCGTTCAAACGAAAACGATTCAAATTACTGGTGGGATTTAGTAAATATTTCCAAACTTTTTTTGAAAATTTTAACATTTCAAATGGATATTTGAAATAGTGGTCTCGTAAATCAACAAAATGTAAATGAAACCCTTGCGGAGAAGTTAGATTTGCCAATGCCTTTGTAATACCATCCACATCATCTAAATGTTCGTATACAGAAGTACTCAGAACACAATCTACCTGACGGATTTTTTCTTGAAGAGGCATCTCTAAAATATCACCATGCAAAAGCGTAATAAATTCGCTTCGCGGCTTGACTTCATTCTGATTCTGTTTCAGATACATTTCATGCGTTGGAAGCAGTTGGAGATTGCGTTCATGGTCTAGCAATATAAAATGGTCACATAAGACCACATGACTTGCACCACCCTTTAACAATTCCACGGCTACAGCAAAACGACCGCCATAGCCAAAAAGTAAAACCTTTTTTCCTTCAACAGATTTTCCATAAGCAGATAATGCCAAAAGATATTGTTCTACTGCGGCTGTTGGGTTCGTAGATTCAAGCCCGGGGCGAATGAACCAGCGTCTCTTAAGAAAGAAGCGGGCTAGTCTCTCGGGCATAAAATGGCGGATGAGACGTAAGAGAATATATCTAAGGTTCAAGTGGAAAATCCTTTGGCAGTTGGGCATTGCAATTAACAGATTCTGATTTGGGGATAAGCAGTTGTACACCAACCTCTTTGAGCAATATTTTCTCTTCGTAATAACAAAGCACAGGGTTAGATACCCATTCAACCCAAGCATTGTTCTCTTCTCCAAAACCAAAAGTGCTATCCTTGATAGGAGTGCGTAATGGTTCGCTAACAATTAAGGCGAATCTTTTTGCGGCAAGGTCTTCATAAAAATTTCTAAAGTAAGAGACACTACTACTCAATGCTTCATTCATTAAAATTTTCTTTTCATACTCCGGAACAAAAGGTAAATCTGTTATATAACCAAAGGTAAGAAGTTGTCTTTGGTCAATGAATAATACCTCTCCATTTTTTTTAGCAAGTTCAACCTCTTGTTGAATGATGCGTAAAGATTCTTGAGTAGTTTGAGGTGAAGGGAGAAGGTCTAAGTCTTTGGTTGATTTTGTGTCGACTAAGGTATATAACCAATTCGGGTTACCTGTATACTCATACGTGCGAAGCGATGACAGTGGTTGAATGCCTGGGATGATAAACATCAAAACAAAAAAAACTCGTATATATATTGGAACATTTGTAAAGTTTTTCAGTGGCTCTTGCTCTAGACGGTACCATACAATCGCACTAACAAACAATAAACCTATCATAAACATATCTAGGTTATGTAAACTTCCACCGCCGCCAATTTTTGTGCTTACAATTAACCCCACTACGAGAAATGCAGTTAAGCATCCTATAATTGTCAAAGACTGCCAAAAGTTGAATTTCAGCTTTTTTATTGAAATTAAATATAACAAGATGGTGATTAATGGTAGAACTGCAATTAATAAGCCTAGTAGTATTCCGATACCATATGTGGCATTTGGTAATAATCGATACCACAATAACGGTTGTGACTGTATAGAACTTGTTACACTTTCAACAGAAATGGAAACATTAGCCTCAGCATTACCAGCAAGAATACCTACAACTTTATCTCCAAAATAGCCGCCTGCCATGCCAGCTAAACCTAACGAAATGGTACGAACCCATGTATGACGTGATATTTTTTGAGTTTCGACGTTTGTGAGTTCAAGCATTCCAATCCACATGCCGGGGGCAAACAACCAAGTAAAGCGGCTTTCTTCTGTGAAATACCCAGTAACAGCAATGAGAGGGATGGCTACCCACAGTGGTGATTTCCAAAGTAAGGCAACCACTGCCGCACTGATTAGTAATGGTGGATGCATAGAGGTTTGTTTTAGGAGGAGGATTGTCCAAACTGTGCCTACCAGCCATAGAATAGGTTTTTTATAAAAGAAACGAAATAGAGAAATCCCTAATAGTAAATATGGTGCAACTTGTGTGAAGCCAACCCAAAACCTTTGAGTTTGAATGGTTACGCCTGGAAATAGGAAAGGAATTCCGCCAATAAATTGACGACCAATATCAAGCAATACAAAAATTGGTTGGTCAGGCGGGTAGTCATATAATTCTCTACCAAACATCATTGAATAATCCCACATACGGTTGCCTTCAGACCATGCTAAAGAGAAAGGATAATCTGTTACTCGTAAAAATGCTTGTGCAATCAGAAATGAGCTTGATGTAAATAGACTGGTTACGACAAATTTGCTCCATTCTATTAGGCTATTCTGATTGCTTGTAAGAATAGCTATGCTTATAACTGTCATTGCCCATAGGAAGAGACGCAGGTAAATATCATGGAACACAAGCCCCCAAGCTGTGTATTGTAACAACCAAACAGGAAATACTAGTAAAATCCCAGCCAGTATCCATTTGATAATTCCAAGTCGTTCGCGCGCTTCAATTACTATCTGAGAATATAACTTAAGGGTTTCAGGACTCCATAATATAACTATCATTAGAACAAATACGGCCAAACAAAATAGAATTAAGAATGCAAACGCCATTCCCCAACTTAAAGAATACTCACCCCAGCGGTTTGGGTCTGTACCAGAGGCGATTTGTTGAAAAGCCAAACATGCCTTTACAGAAAGATATATATACAGTCCAAGAATAATAATTTTTTCTAAAGGCTTGTTCATCTTAAAATTTCCTCAAAAAATTGGATGCGAATTTTTTCTTTCGCTATTTGGCTTAAGTTTTTAATTTGGTCTTGCTTCACACGTTGACCCTTCATACGATAGGCAAATTCTCGGATGGCTTGCGTGTGAGTTTGAATATTATCTTCTTTGTTTGGAATTTTCAATAGAAAATCATAATCTTCTTGGTTTAAGTCTGTGTCGTGGTAAGCAATGATAAGTGGAAGCCCAAAGGCAAGGCATTCACGGCTTTTAAGTGGTGAGGCTTCTTCTAAGCCTACACGATGTAAGGCTAGCGAACTAATTGCGACATCTGCCGAGGCAAGAATGTTTTGATATTTTTCTATAGAGAGGTAGCCATGCACTTGAATGTTTTTGGGCAATGGGTCATATTCAGGCAGTTGGCTGTAACCGATTAAGTCAATAGCAATATCAGGAATTAAACTAGCAAGTTTAACAATTTTATCTATACCATGCCATGAATTATTGGGGCTCCCAATAAATGCAAGGCGTGGTATGGCATTTGAGGCAGGTGGAAGTGTTGAAAATGAATCTAATTCAATGCCATTTGCAATGACACAAGTTTTTTTTTGATATTTTGCAAAGGCTGGTGAAACTGCTAACTCTTGCGAAACAGTTACAAGTCCAGAAACGCGGCGTAGAAAAATTCCGCGCGTGAGACGATTATACAGATTGTATATTCCGCCTAAGCCTTCATGTTGAGTTAAATCATTCGTATTAATTTCTTCAACAACGGGTCCTATCTGCATTAATTGATGAGCCGAGTAAACATAGATGCCGTATCGTAAATAAATAAGATTGGGCTTGAAATCTTTTATTGCTTTGATCATTTGTTTTATAGCAAGGATTCGATTCATCTCTGTTTGAAATTTGCCATGGATTTGATAGGGAAATATTTCTGCTTCGATTAGTTCACTAGGCGATTCATACTTTGACGTATGCATGAACAAACGCGTTTCATGTCCCATATCTTTCCAAATTTTTACTTGGCTTTGAATTTTTTTGCCAACGCCGCTATTACGGGTACGGGGCCAATGCAGGCTGATGTATGCAAGGCGCATTAAGCATTCACTCGATGTTTTTGTTTTTGACGATTTCGATAAAGGGTTCGCGCAATTTTATATACATGATTAAATAACGGACCCTCTACTGTACGGGTGTAAGAAGGATAGTTCCAGATTGTTTTTTTAGGCGCACGAAGAATAGATTCAAACTCTTCATCTGATAATTCTAATTTTTTAACTACATATTCACGGTCTTCTTCTTGCATAATGGGAGAATAGGTTGGTTTTTCTAATTCTTTCAGGGCTTGTTCGCGAGTGATTTCGCCTGAACAAATCAAACTAGAAAGGTGGCAACGCCGCTTATCGTATCCAAATTTCTCAGGCAAAATATAACCTTGGTAGAAGCGTGTATAAATTGACTCGTAATGTTTGCCGCCATAATATCGCCAACCGAGCTCATTTTCTAAAATCTTCATTGCTTCAGATTTGTTGTAATCAATATAATTCAAAATATCTATACGTTTGTGTGTAAGTAAGCGGCGGTAGTATGTAAAAAAGCCAATGTATGGAAAAGTTTTGAGTTTGCTTCGCCCAAATAATTGATTTACTGTACGAATGTATTTCCAATCAAAATGTCCTTGTGACCAAGTGCGGGGAAGATGTGTTTCAGTGCGAACATTGAAACCTGAGATAATGTATCTAATTTTGAGTTTATCTGCCATGTTGCCTAGAACTGCCCAAATAGCATGGTCGCTGGGGATTTCTGAATCAGGGGTAGAAGCCTTTAGGAAAGCTACTTGTAGTCCTTTGAATTCTTCCCAATCTAACACTTGGGTATATAAATCAATGCCGAGTCTTTTGAGGGTTTCTTCAATATTTTTTACTGCTAGTTCTGAATTCCAACCATTATCCATATGAACGGCGAGCGGGCGTAGCCCCATATGTTTGACTAGATAGGCTACATAGGTGCTATCTACACCTCCACTTACGCCAATGATGCAATCGTAAGATTTGTTACGCCCGTCGTATTTCATTTGTTCGATAAGTTTTTTTAGATAGATCTCTCCAGCTTTACCGCTCATTACTTTTTGTTTTGTCAGGCGGTCGTGGTCGTAGCAATGGTTACAGACGCCTTGTTCATTAAAAAAGATTTCTGGGTCGGTTGTATCCATGATGCAACGGGTGCAAATTTGATAAGTAGAGGTCATGCTTGCTCCGTCGTGGTGAGGCTATTATAAGTTTTTTGATATTGGATTTGTTTTTCTTGAAATAGTTTCATCAATGAGTGGGCTTGAGTATAAATCCATGCTTGATGAAGTTGTTGTTCATTTTTATTTTGTATGACGGTTGTGAAATCGTTTTGAATTTGTTTCCCGTTCCAAATATTAGAGTCTTGAAACGCTTGGCTGTGGATAATATCTTGCATGAATTTTTGAGATTTGGGAGAAGTCCATGCTTCGGTTAAATTAGGAAAGCCAAGTTTGCTGGTGCGAGTGCGGATACTTTCGGGTAGGATGCCTTTTAATGCGTCCCGAAGAATCTGTTTGGTGAAATGAGAGCCAATTTTCACCGAGGAAGGAAGCGAGAAAAGATAGCATACTAGTCGCCAATCCATAAAGGGTGAGCGGACTTCTACGCCGTGTGCCATAGAAAGTCTATCAAAATCACGTAAGTTCGTGGGTAGTTGTGTAAAATGAAAGTCTGTGTAGAGTGTTTTGAAAAGTTGGTCTTGATTTTTTAGGGGGGGCATGTCTTGTTCGTATGCAGGTGATGTAAATTGGGCGGGGGGGTGTAATAGCCATGTGTTTTTTATTTTGGAGTATAAGATGTTTAGATTGATTACACCGAGTCCGTACATCATTGAAATTAATTGAAGGGTGCGCACAGGGGAAAAGGATGAAATTGAATCTTTTATTGCGGCTGTGATGTACCAGGGGTAGCCGCCTAGGGCTTCGTCGCTACCATGTCCATCTAAAGTAACCACAACGCCTTGTTCTCTTTGGGTTTTGTGAATTAGCCAGGGTCCTAAATGAATATCTGAAATTTCTTCGTATTGAAATAAAATTTCATTGTAATGTTTAAGGTATAAATCTGCTATACCAATTGAGTAGTAGGGTGTAACGTTGGTATCCTTTATCACTTCATCGGCATATTTTTTTTCGTCAATTTTTGAATTGGGATAAATTAGGGTAAATCCTTTTTGCCAGCTGGTGGCAAGGCGGTCGGTGGTGTGGCTGTTTGTGCAAATATAGTTCATACCACAAAGAATGGAGCTTGAGTCTAAACCACCACTTAAGGCAGTGCCAATAGGAACGTCACTAAGCATTCTTATGCGGCAAGCGTCTAAAAATAATTCACGAAAATAATTTACTTGTTCTTTATAGGTTTGTGAAACTTGTTCAAGATGGTTAAGCATATTCCACCAACGGCGGATTTTTGGTTTTTCGCCATATCGTAAAGTGAGGCAATGCCCGCCTAATAGATGATTTAGACTTTTTTTTAAACATCTTTCATCACCCTCAATTAATCTTTGTTTGGTTAATGCTTGCGCCAGCATGGCGGGGTCAAATTCAAGGTTAAATGATTGCAAGGCTAGAAAGGCTTTCATTTCAGAAGCAAAAGCAAAACGGGTTTCATTGTAAAAATAGATGAGTGGTTTTACGCCAAAACGGTCACGTGAGATAAATAATGATTTTTCTTGGCTATCCCAAATGGCAAATGCCCACATGCCATTAAGTTTTAATTGGTAATCTTCACCCCATTGGCAGTACGTGGCTAGGATAACTTCAGTATCTGATTCTGTCTTAAATGTAAAGCCTATTTTTTCGAGGTCTGTTTTTATTTCAATAAAGTTATAGATTTCGCCATTAAAGGTAATCCAATAACGTTGATTAGCAAAAGGCATAGGTTGTTTGCCTGCATCGGATGTGTCAATAATTGCTAGGCGACGGTGACCAAGCCCAAGTTTGGAAGATGTATCTATGTAGAATCCATTTCCATCCGGTCCGCGATGCGAAAGTGAATCAGTAAAGCGATGTAACTCCGCTTCGTTAATTGATTGAGAGTTGAGATTCCAAATTCCAGCCATACCACACATGATGGGATTTTCCAATCTTGAACAAATATTAAGCTATATTTGTTTCAATATTTTATAAATTTTTTCTTTATTTTTATCGGCGTTTAGTTCTAAAGCGGCTTGATGGGAGCGTTTTTTATAATTTAGGATTTGTGTTTTCGTGAGTTGATTAAGTGTCATTGCCATTGTCAGAGGGTCAAAATCATTCGTAACGATGCCGCATTCGTATTGTTCTACAATTTTTTTCATTTCCACATTGGGTCCTATAGCAACGGCTAAGCGAGCTTGAATAAATTCAAAAAGTTTGTTTGGAAGAACATATTCTAGGTTGAAATTGGTTGGTGGGCATAAGAATAATCCAATATCATACTGATTAATGAAAGGTACAATTTCTTGCATAGGAACAGGGGGGATAATACGGATATTTTTTCGGGTGCTTACCATTGCTTCAAGTTTTCGCCAGTATCGCATATCGCTGGTTGGAACTATCATTAGGTCAAGCGAATACCGTTCGTCTACATAGTCCATCATCATAATCATCAGTTCTGTATTCCGAGAAGCATTTACCGCGCCATGATAAATAATACGTATATTTTCTTGTTCGGTTTGCGAAATTTCAAGCAGGTAAGGATAAGGCAAGCTCATAATCATCTCAGGAGTGGGTATCTGATACTCGCGTGCATATTCATCTGCTAGACCTTTGCTAACTGTAATAACTTTATCACAATGTTTTAAGTAAGTTTGGCAGAGGTAATCAAATATCGGTTTTCTAAACCATCGCCATACTATTTGGTCTTCAAAATCGCGGGTGTAGTATTCTCTTGCATCAAAGAGGATTTTTGTACCCGTTGCTTTCTTAAGCGCATACGCAAAAGGCAGGAAGGTGCAATCATGCGATATGATTAGATGATAACGACGCTTTGAAATTGTTTTCAAGATTTCTTTCGCATATCCTAGTTTCAGCCATGCAATTTCCTCATAACGCTTTAATAAAAAATAAAAAATATATTGTAAAAAATATATGATTTGATTGTTTTTTCGAGTTGGTTTATAAATTCCAATCATTTCAATATTTTGAATAGAAGTATCACTCGTTTCGCTAATCACTGTTAAATTGTAATCAGCTTTTAGCCATGAAATCATGCGATTTGGGCGAGGGTCATTATTCGGGTTTGAGTCACAAAGAATTAATACGTTTGGTTTCGTCATCCTTAACTCCATATAAACATAAGAGGGTTACCTATTTAACTTAAGTGCTCTTTTTATCATTTGGAAGAAATCACGTAATTCTATTAAGGTGAAAGAGCCTATGATAAAAAATGTTATCAAAACAATAGCCAAGATGAATATTTTTAAAGAAACACTCCACACACTCACTTCGGTTATCGCCATGCTTAAACTTGCCGCACATATCGTAGTTACAAAGCTAAACCAGATTTGCCTCCAAGCAACTGGAATGAAATAATATTTTTGACTGTAATACATAGAAATTAAAAAGTTAGCCAGCACACTTAAACAGGCGGCTAAGCTTGACCCTATGACGCCAAATAAAGGAATCAAGAGCCAATTCAAAGCAAAATTCAAAACGCCTGATGTAATGTTAATCACAGCAATGATATTGGTTTTTTTAGCAATCACTAACCCGACAGTAAATAAATACATTCCAGTAAACACAGTAGCAATGGTCAGCGGCAATATCAGCGTAGCGGCCGGAAAATATTCCGAAGTGGTAAAGACAAACAATAATTCTCTTGAAAAAAGTGAAAATAGTAAGATTAAAATCATACAAGCAGAAAATGTTAATCGGAAAATTCTTGCTAGTGTTTTTGGGGTTTCCTCTAAACGATAATTTGCATATACTAATGGTAGCAAAGAAGAGGAAAGAGAATTCATGATAAGGCTAATAGGTGATACAAGACGGTATGCAATGCTAAATAAACCAACCTCGGTAAAATTTAATAAAATACTTAATGCAAAACGATTTACATACAAAGTAGCAAAATAACCTATACTTGAGGGAATTAAAGGTAATGAAAAGGAAATCATTTCTCTTAATTGCTCCCAGTGAAAAGTATATCTAAAATACTGTTGAGCAAAATAAATTGCCAAAATAGCTCCTGAAAAATACCCTACAATATTACCCAATAGAACCCCCATGATGCCCATTCTTAATATCAAAACCGCGAAAATAGATACTATGATTGAGAAAACAGTAATTGCTAAATTAACCACACCATATTCAACTGCCTGCAAGCGAGATTGCAACACCAAGAGCATAAGATTTAGCGGGCTATATATAAATAATGTAACTAAAGCAACTATAAGGTACTTAACACTATCAGTAGAGCCTAAAATCATCTCTGCTAGTCGAGTAGAAAATGGCAAACAGATTGATAAAAATAAAGCATTTAATCCGAGCACAAACCAAAAGGCTGTAGAAGAGTATTTTATTTTTTCCTCTTCGGTTTGTCCTTCAGGGAAAAACCGATATAAACCTTGACCAATTTCCATTGGGATGATAATGCCCAAAAGGCTAATGATTGTAGCAATAACATCGCTAACTCCATAATCAGCAGGAGAAAGGGCGCGGGTATATAGTGGTAAAAGCAAAAAACTAACGCCACGCGCAAGCATTGTTGCAATGCCATAAATTGCACTGTTTTTTATAAAATGTTTAAATAAACTCATTTACTATTAATTTTGTTATTAATCAATTGTCTTAAATTTGGCGAATTAATTTCTTCGGGTACAAAATCATATTGTGAAATGCCTCCCGGCTGCAACCAATCTAACATTTGTTTGGCAATATCAATATAATTACAGTGCTTTTCTACAAATAAACGTCCTCGATAGGATAATTCACTCCGCCAATGTATATCCACAATAGCACGTCGTACTTGTTCACGCAAATTTTCGCGCGTAATATTAACAGCCGGGCAATCTGGAGGGATTTTAGCAAACGTAGCTGGATAATGAGTGAGAACTAAATTCCCAGTAGCCATTGCTTCATGTGAAAACATGCCAATTGTATCTCCATACAATTCATCTATTACAATATCTGCATTAGATAAGATAGGCAATAGTTCATTATTAGGAAGGTTTTGAATTAGTTGAAATTCAAAATCCAACCCCTCTTTATATAATTCATCCATAACTTCTTGAATATAGTCACTACCTTTTGTCAATGGGTTAGAGGGAGCATGTATAATCACCGGGCGCTCTCTCCTCGGTACAATATGACGATAACGTTCCAGCTCTAAGGGGATATTTGCCCGCATATAGGGACGTGTCTGCATTTGCCCATAACCAGGCTGAGATAGGATTAAATCTCCAAATTTCTCAGCCATATATACCCTCTTCCATTTTGATAAAAGTAGTTCTTCCTTTTGTTGACGTATTCCGCGAATAAAGGGTTCGTATTCATCCAATACGCCCAGTTCTTTCATTTGAGCTTCAAAAAAATCCATATACCTTATCTCGCTTCCCCAAAAAACAAAAATCAACTTCTTACCAAGTTGCTTAAGATAAAAAACATCAGCCCAATTGGGCAACATACTTCCATAAGTAAAAATAAAAATATCGCAATTGATTATCGCTTTGGTAAAAAGCCACGCCCAACGCAAATATCTAAAATGATAGGCGAGATTGTGTTCAGAAGGTTTAAAGACAAAATCATATTTAGAATCTGGGTAAAAGGGATTGGGTTGAATAATAGCAGTTAAACTATCATGCCCTAATGCTCTAAATGCCTTTGCGTATATATTTGTAATGTTAGCAACTTCATTAATGCCAAGAAAAATTCGCATTCATCCGTCTTTCATGTACCGCTTTGGTCTGGAAAACAAAACTTGATATAGAAACTTTTCGGCACACGATTTAATTTATACATCAGCAACCAGAACGGGCGCATTTGCTCGAAGGCTTGTTTGTACGTTTTAAAATCGCGGTACGTACGGCGTGGCAAATTCATAATTTGGTCAAATTCTTCATCACTAAAACCGAGGCGTTTTTTTACCATCTCAAACAATTCAGGGTCATATTCTTGCGGTTTGTTTAACATCTCTAGTCCTTCTGTACGTGTGATTTGCCCAGAACGCACCAAAGCGGCGTGACCCAGTAAACGAGTATCAATTCCATAACGTTTCGGCATAAAATAAGTATGCCAAAAAGCCGTAAAACGATTTTCGAGATGGTGACCACCATACCATTCCCACCCCAGTTCTTGTGTCAACATCGCCATCGCATCTTTCTTAACGTAATCAATATAATACAGCGGACGAATTTTCTTAATTTGAAGCAAAGCCGTCCATTTGATAAAGTTAGGCATTAACATATTTGGGTATGTTTTCAGTGGCACAGTGCCATATTGCTTTTGCACACTTTGGATGTATTTACCATCCATATAAATCCAACCTAACGGGGCAATCCCTTCTGTTCGAAATGAGTGACCTTCAAAAATATACTTAATGCCATATTTTTCTGCCGCTATATTCAAGACAGCCGCCAAACCAATATCAGTGGGTGCTTCTACATCTGGCACACCTGCTTTGAGAAAAGAACGATAAATATCATCATATTCTTTATTATCTACAACGTAAGTGTATAAATCCACGTCTAGTTTTTTTAACACATCGTGAATATTCTCAACCGCAACGGTTGAGTTCCACGTATTATCAAAATGAACAGCCAATGGACGAAGACCCAATTGTTTCGTCAAATATACAAGATACGATGAATCTGCGCCACCACTTACCCCAACAATTACATCGTATGGTTTGCCACGTCCTTCTTTACGAATTTTTTCTGCAATGGCTTCAAGGTTTTTCTTCCCTTCCTCACCTGTGGGATATTCTTGATTTAATTGGTCGTGAGTGTGACAATAATTACATATCCTATTTTCATCAAATGAGATGTTCGGGACACTTTCATCATATAAACATCTTGAGCAACGTTTCATAAAAACTCCTACTTCAAAACTTCTTCTAGTTTTTCCCTCTCAGGGAAAGTAATTAACACAGCGCGATTTCGACCAAAATAAACGACCATACTTCCAGCCGCGCAAGCCGAAGCGCTAGCCTCTTTAACTGCCAGACGAAAATCATCCAACTTGCCAGCCCCACCACAAGCTACTACAGGCACATTCACTGCCTCTGTCACTTTTTTGATGAGGTCAAGGTCATAACCTTCTTGTGTGCCGTCACGGTCGATGGCTGTTAACAAAATTTCCCCAGCACCCATTGCTTCCATTGCAGAAGCAAATTCCACTGGGTCAAGACCCGTGCTTTTCTTTCCTCCATGAATAAAAACTTCATAACGGCCAAACATTTTTTTTCGCGCATCAATTGAAACTACAATTGTAGAACTTCCAAATTTATCCGCCGCGACGCGTATAAATTCTTGGTTTTCAACAGCATAACTGTTGATAGCTACTTTCTCTATGCCAAGACTAAGAATTTTTCTAATAGTTTCTACATCACGCACACCACCCCCATAAGTAACAGGCATAAAACATTCACTCGCTATTTCGGAAAGAACTTTGTATGGTGGTTCACGTTTTTCCAGCGTTGCTGAAATATCAAGAAAAATTAATTCATCCACCTCTTTTTCATTGTAGATGCGAATGGCATTGATAGGGTCGCCAATATAACCGGGGTCTTTGAATTTAACGGTTTTCACTAGCGCGCCATTTTTAAGCAATAAACAAGGCATCACTCGTGGCATCAACATTAGGCATACTCCACGAAATTTTTATATAATTTCATGCCAAACTTATGACTCTTTTCTGGATGAAACTGTATCGCCATAATATGCTCTTGTTGTATGGCTGAAGGAAATTCGTACCCATATTCTGTGGTTGTTAGTACGTTTTTCACTTCATGTGCAACAAGATGAAACGAATGCACAAAATAGAATCGTGTTTGGGGGTACATATCTTTGAAAAGTGTTCCTTCTTGTTTGATGTTAATTGTATTCCAACCCATATGGGGAACTTTCAAACCGGTTTTTTTAGAATCAAAACGAAAGCGGATAGTTTCCGCATTGAACCACCCTAAGCCTGGTAGCTCGCCCTCTTCACTCACTTTCGCCATCAGTTGCATTCCTAGGCATACACCTAAAGTTGGCGTTTTTGCCTTCAATACTTTTTCATTCAATAAGGGGATAAGCCCAGTTTCGCGCAAGTGGTGCATCCCTGTATCAAATGCGCCTACACCGGGCAAAATTAATTTATCTGCTTGTTCTATATCTTTTGGGTAAGCTGAAATCTTTGCATCACGCACGCCTACTTTTTTTAGCATGTTCAAAATGGAGCCGAGGTTGCCCATGCCGTAATCAATGATGACTATCATATATCCTCTATCAATATTTTATGAATGCGAATTTCGGAGGAAGTTTGCTGGGTTTCCTATAACAACCGTATTTTCAGGAATATTTCGAATAACAACACTTCCCATGCCAATTAAGCAGTCATCTTCAATTCTTAAGCCATCTTTGATGGTTGAGTTTGAACCGATGTAACATCCTTGTCCAACGTGGACATTACCAGAAATACAAACGCTGCCCGCTATGCAAGTAAAATCTGCTATAGTGGCGTCATGACTGATGATGCTATTCGGCAAAACATACACAAATTTTCCGATTTTCGCATTTGAAGTAATTGTCACATTTTGAAATATGACACTGCCTGTGTTAATATGAGCAAAACGAGAAATACTTGCAGATGGATGAATTATTGTTTCAAAACGGTCTTCACTGATTTCTATCTTTTGGAAAATCTCTTTTCGCTTCCAATAATTAGAGACACTACCAATACCAAATACCAAGAAACAATCGCTTAGTTCTTTTGCTTTTTGAAGTGGTCCTAGCACTTTTATCCCATGAAAAGAAAGTCTCCATTTTTCAGGGTTATCATCTAGAAAACCAACACATTGATAAATTTTTTTACCTTGTGAATCATTAATATCTAATAAGGTATCTAGAATATCAATGCAATTACCGCCAGTACC
>DQGV01000197.1 GCA_003524705.1 Anaerolineae bacterium
TGTGAACTCAGTGTTCTCTGTGGTGAGATTCTTTTTGAAATAATCCTAATTATGCAAGTAAGGCAACTGCTTCAATTTCAACCAATGCACCTTTGGGAAGTGCGGCAACTTGAACAGTACTGCGGGCTGGCGGATTCTCGTGAAAATATTCGGTATAAATTGCGTTCATTTTGGGGAAATCCGCCATATCTTGCAAAAACACTGTGGTTTTGACGACATGTTCAAGTCCTGAACCTGCGGCTTCTAAAATGTTTTTTAGGTTGGTGAGTGCTTGGCGGGTTTCTGCTTCTACCCCACCTGCGACAATTTCCATGCTGGCAGGGTCAAAACCAATTTGACCTGCTGTATAAACCATTGAATCGGTTTTGATGGCTTGTGAGTAGGGTCCAATGGCTTTGGGGGCTTTATCGGAGTGGATAACTTTCTTTTTCATTAATAACCTCGTGAAATAAAGTAAGAACGGGGATATTTTACTCGAAATGGTGGAGTGGGAATTCGGGAATTGGCGATTGGTTTCTTGCTCGTGCAAATGAGAGAATGTATAATGCTGTTATGCAATATATAAGGTGTTATACAGCGATTTTGCCGTATAACACCCTAATTTGGGGGATTATACACCGCGCTGTATAATCCATAGTTCGGCGCTATGTCTGAAACAAGGAAAACATGAAGGTTAAATCAACCATTGGTATTGCTATCCTTTTACTATTTCTCTTCGCAAGTTGTGTTTCTCAATCTTCAATTACACAAACCCCTACTATAGTTACAAAAGCGATTCCTACAAATTCACCTAATGCTACAGCAACAATAAATTCCACACCCACTCCTCACGCTACATTCAATCCAACCCAAGCACTACAAGCAACTGAGGGTTATTTTAGATTTACAGCAGTCCCAGCAACCATTGAGGCGAGAGGCGCAAAATGCAAAGATGGTTTCATTCTGGAACGAGGGCTTGAAGTTTTGGATTACTCAACTGACAAGTGGACATTATTTACTTGTTCTCCAGTTGCTGTTAATCGAAAAGATATGTGGACACATGGGGCGGTTAATTTTGGGGAAAGATACACTCAAATAGTAAAGACAGATTTATCAACAACTTGGACAATTGAACATAATACATTTGATTACACAATCATTGATAGACCTGATGCAATGTTAGCCCCTTATCATTGGACGGATGATGGCAATTACGTTTATCTCTCACCGCGATACTACCCTGGGCCTGGTGGAGGTCCTGAATTTTTCTTCATTCGTGCATTTATAAATGATTTATTTCGCATCAATCTTGAAACTGGAGAGTTTGAACTTTTTCTAAAAAAAGATGAATTTGGAGATTTGGCTTTTTCTCCTAACGATCAATTTCTTGTGTATTCAGAGCAGAGCAGACCAAATGTAATTCATACAATAAATATAGAAACTAACGAAGAATCGGAACTCAAAATTCAGGAAGGCATTGTCGCAATAGGCGCATTTATTTGGTTTCCAGATAGTACAAAGGTTGTTGTCTTTGCTGGCTACGGCGAGGATAAAGACAGATTGTCAGATACTGCTATATTTATCCTTACGCCAAAAAATATGCAAATCCAGAAAATATTAGCCAAAGACTCTCGAATTTTTGGCCATTACTTTCAATGTTCAGGCATTAATAATGTATGGTTAGATTACAATACAATTTGCTTGGATTCATATAATCGTGAATTAGATAGTTGGAATGATATTTTTTCTTTCAATATCAGGACTGGAGACGTAGAATATTTACGTCCATTTCCGTAATCCAAAAGCGCCAAACACAGCGTGCAGAAACTGCCTTGAAAGCTCATTTGTCTACACGCAAACACTTAGTTAGTAAAGTAAAAAACCTTATAACCTTTAGAATCAAAAATTCCTGAAAAAATTTGTCAGGAATTTTCATTTTACGAAATATGCAAAATTGATTTTTATATCTTGTTGCCAAGGTCAACATTAAAGTTAAATCAAAATATCAATTTCATTCCATCCTCTACAAAATCGAAATGAAAAACCTATAATGCTTTCAGCAAGCATGAAAAAATTTTTTCTTCGCACAATTCTGTTACTTTTTATTTTGGCTTTTCTCTTTTCAAGCCAAAATCTGCCCGCCCATGCCCAAAGTGACAAAATCATCTTCGCAGTAATCGGCGACTATGGTTTAGCAGGGCAACCCGCCGCAGATGTTGCCGCGTTGGTCAAAAGTTGGAATCCAAATTTTATTGTCACATCAGGTGATAATAATCAGGATGATAAAGCCGACCACATGGATGACAACATCGGGCAGTATTATCACGAGTTTATATACAACTACAAAGGCAAATATGGTGAAGGCTCGCCTACTAGAAGATTTTTCCCAGCCATTGGCAATCACGATTGGTTCATTCTAAAGCCTTACTTAAAATTTTTTAGCCTACGTGATGATGAAAGATATTACGATTTTGTGCAAGGACCAGTTCACTTCTTCATGGTAAATAGCGATCGCCAAGAACCTGATGGATACACAAGCAGGTCAGAACAAGCGATATGGTTACGAAAAAGATTAGCCGCCTCAACTGCCCCATTTCAAGTTGTTCTATTTCATCACCCAGCTTATTCTTCGGGGAAACATGGTTCGTATGCTTATATGCAATGGCCCTTCAAAGAATGGGGAGCTGATATAGTTCTAACCGGGCATGACCATTTGTATGAACGCTTATCAGTAAACGGGCTTCCATATATCATCAATGGCTTGGGTGGAGCAGAAATATATAAATTTGAAACCAAATTACCTGAAAGCCTCGTCCGTTACAATTTAGATTATGGTGCGTTGCGTGTTGAAGCCACAAATACATATATGAAATTTCAATTCATCACACGCGCAGGTGTGTTGATTGATGAATATATTGTTGGTAAAAGTGTTCCAAGCGTTATATCAATTACAAAATTAAATCCTTCACCAACAAATGCCAGCAATCTCAATTTTCAAGTCACATTTTCCGAATCAGTGACAGGCGTAGATGCTTCAGATTTTATTCTTTCAACGGACATTCCAAATGCAGTCATAGATAATGTCTCTGGTTCTGGAAATAGTTATACAGTTTCTATTTCATCAGTTAATTCTGATGGAACCCTGCGCCTCGATCTTGTGGACGATGACTCAATTATCAGCGACAGTTTACAACCCCTCGGCGGAGTTGGCTTGGGCAATGGTAATTTTTCAAATGGTGAAACTTATACGATTGATAGAACTTCACCGAAAGCAATTTCAATTGCACGTGTTAATTCAAACCCAACAAGTTCAGCAAGCGTAGACTTTCAGGTCACGTTTTCTGAACCCGTCACAGGTGTAGATTTATCTGATTTTGTACTGCTTACAAACAATAATGCACAAATAAGTAATGTGATTGGCTCTGGGAATTTTTACACAGTCACTGTCAATACAAATATCGGCAATGACGAAATCCGCTTGGATTTTGTAAACAACGGCAGTGTTTTTGACTTAGCGAATAATCCAGCGAACGAAAACTTTACAAACGGAGAAACCTATAGCATTGATAGAACTGCACCGTATGTCACGTCCATTACGCGAGCAAACGTCAATGGCTTGGGCGTAGATTTCACCGTCCGCTTTTCAGAACCAGTTTTCAACGTAGAGGGAAGCGATTTTTTCTTATCCACAATCAACAATGCAATCATTACAAACGTCGTAGGAGCAAATGATTTATATACAGTCTCTGTTTTGCTAAACCCCGGCACAGATGTCATTCGTTTAGATTTAATCAACAATAACAGTATTACCGATTCTTTCGGAAATTTGTTGAATACAAATTTTACAAATGGTGAAGTGTATTCAACTAGTTTTGGTGTACCTGTAGTTGCCTCTATTGTTCGTGCTAGCAATAACCCAACCAATGCTTCAAGCGTGGATTTTATCGTCACATTTACTGAACTCGTAAACGGCGTGGATATAAATGATTTTGTTGTAAGCAATAATGGATTTGTCACTAACATTAATGACGCCAATCCATTTTATATTGTCACAGTAAATACTGGAACAAATGAAGGCATTTTGAAATTAGACTTAATTGATAATGACAGCATCACCAATTCGCAAAACATTCCGCTTGGTGGCGAAGGAATTGGAAATGCTAATTTTACAAACGCTGAAAGTTTTACGATTGATAGAACGCCACCGCAAGTTACATCCATTGTGCGTGCCAGCAATAACCCCACTATTGATTCATCTGTCAATTACATTGCCACCTTTTCTGAACCCGTCATCAATGTTGATACATCTGACTTCTTTATAACAACATCAAACTTAAATTCTTTCGCAATCAATGTCCAAAATCAAAATCCATTTTATATCGTTACAGTTAGCACAGGTGCGGGTTCTGGCAATTTACGTTTAGATTTAATCAACAACAATTCCATCAGCGACCTTGCAGGTAATATGTTGAATCAACATTTTACAAACGGCGAATCATTCACGATTGCAAAACCGCCCGTCAATTTTGATGCGCCGAATCTTTTTACGAATCGTATCCCTGCATTAAGTAACAATCCACGACCAAACATTTCGTGGTCGAATGTAAAAAATGCGCAAGCCTACGAAATTTTTATCGCACGTGACTCAAACTTCACACAACTTGTTTTAATTCAAACAATCAACAAAACTGATTTCACCTTACCCACACCTTTAAGTGATGGCATGTATTATGTTCGCGTGCGTGCCTACAACAAAGATTTATACCCCGGCAAATTCAGCAAATCCTATTCTTTTGTGATTGATACAACGCCTCAACCCGCGCCTCAACTTGTCAGCCCCGCGGATTCATCCACTGCACCTCAACGCCCCACCTTGCAATGGACATCTACCATTGGCGATGTAGAATATCAAATTCAAGTGGCTAATCATTCCGATTTTTCTAACCCAGAATTTAACGCCACAAATAAAAAAGCATCCATTCGCACATCTACGCTTTCAAAAAACACAACTTTCTACTGGCGCGTACGTGTGAAAGATAAAGCCGGGAATTGGAGTGAGTGGTCGAGTGTGTTTAGTTTTTTTGTGAGATAGGAAGCTGTTCCAAAATCAAAGGCGAGGATTCAATATTTTTATTTGGCTGACCAGGAATCTTTTCGGTTGAACCTTGTGGTGAAAATTTTGTATCAAACAGAAATTCCCAAATTTCAGCAAAGACAACTCTTATGCCTGTCAACATCGAATCGCGCATGATTTGTAAGTAGCGTTGATCTTTGTGAAAAGCAAGTCTCAGTAAAGCTTGAGGGCGAAGATGATACAAGGCTTCGGTTAATTTCACGCCTAAAAATAATTCAAATGGTTTGAGATGCGGCGTTGCAATGACTTGATTTCGGTACGACCATTTTGCCAAGTCTTGTTGAATGATATTGCGCGGGTCTGTCGATTTACCATCTGAAGTCCAGAAGTGCGGTGTTAAATACATAGCATTCAAAATATCTGAATCTAGTTCTAACATTCCTTTAAATTTCTCAAACAAAGTTTTCCAAGATTCTTCTTCTAAACCGTAAATGATATTTGTTAAACTAATAATATTATTTTCGCGTAACAGCCTGACCGCTTGTTTTGAAATTTCAAAGGGATTATTTTTACGAATATCAACGATGACATCATCTTTCAGAGATTCAACGCCCATCACAATATAATCTACGCCTGCTTTTTTATACAAAGGAAGTATATCTGCATCGCGGACGACATCTGCGGCGGTCATGTTGAGGTTGAGGGAAAGTCCTAAATCCGCTTCGATAATTTTTTCGAGTAATTCTTTTGCTACATCTCTATCTGCGGCGAAGTTTTCATCTGCGAACCAAATGATTTTGACACCATAATCCTTTGCTAAAATTTTCATTTGAATTACTAAATCATCTGTGCTTCTGTGTCGCCACTTTTTCCAAAACATCCATTGACCACAATA
>DQGV01000193.1 GCA_003524705.1 Anaerolineae bacterium
GGGAGGTCTTTTATCAAGTAAAATATTTCCTATGAGTGAAGAAATTTTAGATGTTGTTGACGAGCAAGATAATTTAATTGGAAAAGAAACGCGAAAAAAAGTCCATGAAGTTGGATTATGGCATCGTGGTGTGCATGTATTTTTATTTGATGAAGATGGGAATTTATTGATTCAAAAAAGAAGTGCCGACCGCGCCTCTAACCCGCTTCGGCTTGATTGCTCAGTCTCTGAGCATGTGCAATCAGGGGAAAGTTATCAGCAAGCCGCAATTCGTGGCTTGAAAGAAGAAATGGGCGTGGAAAATATCCAAATCAAAAAACTAGCAAAATTCAGAATGAATTACGGAATTAATGACAATGAAATTAGCGAATTATATGAAGGGGTGGTAGAACCAAGTGATGTGAAATTTGACTCGGAAGAAATTGAGTCTGTTTCTTATGTCAGCATGGATGAATTAAGAAAAATGCTCAAAGAAGATGAATCGAAGTTTTGTTATTGGTTTGTCGAAATTTTGAAGATGTATTGGGGAGAAGAAGCAAAGATGTATCGGATGGAATAAATGCCGAGGTTGTTGAAACAGGAAAAAATTAAGGGTGAGGCGTTTCCGTCTCACCCTTTTGATTCTTATGGGCAATCTTTGTAATATGTTACAAGTCGTTCAATCTTTTGGGTTCTATCCACTACACCGCCACCACGATTGATACCAATGAATTGGAAGTCAATCCAAGCTTCTTCTAAAACTCTGAAATTTGGATGAATGGTTTCGCCTTTGAAGGTAAAGATGAAATTGCCATTGCTATCTTCTTGCATTTCACCTAAGTTTTGCCATTCAGATGGATACAAACCTGCCGGCTTATCTACGATGCGATAATACATTACGGCTTCTCGGATATCTTGTAAGTTTGGCGTGATGGTGATTTGCATTTCACGTGGGAAACATCTCAAAGAAACGATATCACTTGAGAAAGTGATGTTGATAAATACGCCTTTGCCAAGGTCATTGCCTACGTTTACTGGTACTAAACCATTGTTGCTAGTTGCGGGGTCAACAGTTGGTAAGGCTTCGGTTGGTTGTGGAGGCAAGGTTGGCACTAAGGTTTCAGTTGGAACTGCTGTTGGGGGTATTTCTGTTGGCACAGCAGTCGGCGGGACAATTTCTGTCGGGGGGATGACAGTTACAACAACGGTTTGGATGACCGGTGTTGGTTGTTCTTGTTGAACGGGTTGCACAACTCCGCAAGCCGCCAGCAAAATGGACATAGTTATTAATAGAATTTTCTTCACGATGTGTCTCCTCTTTGTATTTATGGGTCATTTTATGCGTTCTTCTATTTAATAGGTTAACCCTTTGGGGCTATTTCGTCGGGTTTTGCTTATCAATTCTGTTAACTAAGAGAAAAAATCGTGTTATTAATGGCTTTGTTCCACAAAATATTCAAGGTGTTATAATAAAAAAATGTTATCTGCTGAACAAATTGAGAACAAACTCAACCGAATTTTATTAAGAGTGCAAAAACCTGGTCGCTATGTGGGCGGCGAGTTAAATTCTGTCGTCAAAGATTGGGACAGTGTAAAAACCAGAGTCGCATTCGTCTTCCCTGATATTTATGACATCGGCGTTTCAAATGTGGGATTAAAAGTTTTGTACGACCAAATTAATCAACGCGATGATGCGCTGGCTGAGCGTGCTTATTCTCCGTGGTTTGATATGGAAGATTTGATGCGTCAACATGAGATTCCGTTGTACGCGCTCGAATCAAAACGACCTTTAGCCTGCTTCGACCTCCTCGGCTTTTCTCTCCCCTACGAGACTCTATACACCAACACGCTCAATATTTTAGATTTAGCAAGTATTCCGATTCACTCAATTGATAGAGATGAATCTCACCCATTCATCATCGCTGGCGGACATGCCGCTACAAACCCCGAACCAATGTACAAATTCATTGATGCGTTTGTGATTGGCGAAGGTGAAGAAGTGATTCACGATGTTGTGAATGCAATTCAAGCTACCAAAGGAAAATCACGCGAAGAAACTTTACGCGCATTTTCCAAAATTGACGGCGTGTATGTGCCACGTTTTTATCAAACAAGTTATATGGAAGATGGAACTGTCGCCTATACTGAACCGACTATTCCAGAAGCACCAAAATTAGTAAATAAAAGAATCGTTGGAAAGTTACCTCCGCCACCGATTAAATTTCTTGTACCAAATATTGATGTTGTGCATAATCGCGTCTCGGTAGAAATTATGCGTGGATGCACGCGTGGATGTAGATTCTGTCAGGCGGGCATGATCACGCGTCCCGTAAGAGAAAGAAGCGTGGAAGAAGTTGTCGAAGCGGCAGATGCGGCAATTCGGTCATCAGGTTTTGAAGAATTGGCATTGTTATCTTTATCTTCATCTGATTACACGTATGTAAAAGATTTGGTAGATGCCATCAGCAAAAGATTTGAAGGAAGAAAATTAACAGTTTCATTGCCATCATTGAGAATTGAATCTGTTTCAGTAGATTTGATGGAAAAATTAAAACAACATCGCTCGGGCGGATTCACACTTGCACCGGAAGCGGCGACAGAAAAAATGCGCCGCATTATCAATAAATATATTTCAGACGAAGACATTATCAATACCACCAGAGATATTTATGCACGCGGCTGGACGACGATTAAGTTGTACTTCATGATTGGTCATCCAAGTGAAACGCTTGAAGATGTGCAAGCGATTGCAGATTTATGTAAGCGTGTGATTGCCGAGGGACGAAAAGTTGCAGGTTGGAAAGTTAAACTCAATGCGGGTGTAAGTACATTTGTACCCAAACCACAAACGCCGTTTCAATGGGTTGCGTGTGATACACGCGAAAGTGTTTTAGAAAAACAAGCATTATTGAAGCGCGAACTTTATAAAGATAAAAGTATTAAATTAAGTCTCACTGAACCCGAAGATGCGATTTTAGAAGCATGGCTCTCACGTGGTGATAGACGAATGGCTGATGTGGTTTACACGGCTTGGAAAATGGGTTCTAAATTTGACGCATGGAAAGAAGGTCGCAAGTACGATGTGTGGATGAAAGCCTTTGAAGAACATGGCTTAGACCATGCTTTTTATACACATCGCCAACGCCGCACGGATGAAGTTTTCCCGTGGGAACATATCGGCGCGGCATTACGCAAAAACTTTTTATTCCAAGATTTTCGCATGTCGCTCGAAGGTGAAATTCGTGTGGATTGCCGTTTGAATTGTTTTGCTTGTGGAATTTTGCCAACCTTTGCAAATTTACGCCGTGAAAATCCCGGTGAAGAATGGAAATGCCCAGAAGTAAAGTCACCTGCGAGAAAAGTGATTAGTGAAACAGTAAATAATAATCAGTTGCCAGTGGTTGGTGATTAATTTAACAGTAGGCGACGTATACCACTTCGTGGCACTTTGCGTCGCACCTACGATTTAATAAAATGAACAAATCTCAATTCTTAGATAAATTACAAAGAGAACGCGATAAATTTGAGTTATTGCTTAATCGCGTTGGATTCACACGCACCATGACGATTAAAGGTGTATCGGGAAATTGGTCTATCAAAGACATTATTGCTCACATTTGGGCGTATGAGCAATACATCGCTGACCGTTTGAATGAAATCAAACAGGGAGATGTATATTATCCCTGTAAAAAATATAACGCTTTGGATGCTTTTATAGATGAATTTGGCTATCCTGATTTTGGCTCACCACTACTAGATGATGACGAAGCCAACGCGTGGGTGTATGAAAAATATAAAAATGTAGCACTTGATGAAATTGTGGCGCAAGAAATTCAAGCCTACGCTTTGATTGTTTCTATAGTTGAAGCAATGCCTGAATATTTAATCAAAGAGCATAACGTGCTTGAGCGCGTTGCAAACAATACTTATCATCATTATCACGAACATACCAAAGCCATTAAAACTTGGTTAAAAAAATATACAGCCAAAAATAAGAAGTCCTAATGCGGGTTAGAATTACGTTCACAAAACAAAATGCACTGAGATATATCGGTCATTTGGATTTGCATCAACTGTGGGAACGC
>DQGV01000277.1 GCA_003524705.1 Anaerolineae bacterium
TCCGCTACACATGGTTTGATGTTAACGCTCACGCCGCACGATGAATTAGATACAACTGTTTGGTTTTTGATTTCTTCCACGATGTGGACTGACCCCGAAGTGTTACAAAAAGAATACACAAAACGCATCACCGATATTTTTGAAGAAGATAGAGTCATTGTGCTTTCACAACGCCCTGAATTATTACCGCTTGATTTACAAGCCGAATTGCATTTGAAATCAGATAGAGTGGCGATTGCCTACCGAACTTGGTTGAAACAATTGGGTTTAAAGTTTGGAACGGCATAAAATGAAAACCGTCAATTTTTTGACGGTTTTCATTTTAGAAACCCTTCAATCACTTTTCTCAACTCTTTCAAACTCACAGGCTTACTCATATATTCAGTGGCACCGGCTTCAAGGCAACGTTCGCGGTCGCCGGGCATGGCTAAGGCGGTAAGAGCAATGATAGGTACAGAAGCAAATCGAACGTCAGACCTGAGGCGGCGGGTGGCTTCTAATCCATCCATCACAGGCATTTGAATATCCATCAAAATCACATCAGGATTAATTTCATTTGCTTTTTCAATCGCTTGCAAACCATCATTGGCAACAACAATTTCATAACCATAATTTTCAAGATATTCGCCAATGGTTAAGATGTTGGCTTGATTATCTTCAACCAATAAGATTTTTTGATGACTGCCTGCCGCTTTTGGTTGATACTGAACTTCGACATGAATCGGCTGGGACGCAATTTTTTCCGCTTCTTTTTCTTGCGCCAACATGGTTTGTTGATAGGGCAACTTAATCGTAAAGCGACTACCTTTGCCAACTTCACTTTCGACTTCGACACTGCCGCCGTGTAAATCCGTTAATTTTTGAACGAGTGCTAGACCTAAGCCTGTGCCTTCAAAATGACGATTCAAACTACTTTCCACTTGTACAAAAGGTGTAAACAGACGTCTTAAATCTTCTGGCGCAATGCCAATGCCACTATCAATGACTGAAAATTGAATCACTTCTTTTTCAACATTAGCAGTGACTTTAAGAGTAACGTGACCATTGTCCGGCGTAAATTTTACAGCGTTGGTTAACAAGTTGACCAAAATTTGTTTGAGGCGGCGTGGGTCGGCGGAAAAATCTGAAATACCTGCTTCAATTTCATAAGCAAGGGAAATATTTTTCTTGGTTGCCTGACTTTTCACAAAAATAATACTGGATTTACACAAATCATCGGCGCGAATTAACTGTGGATAATAATCAAACATACCTGCTTCAAGTTTAGAAAGGTCGAGAATGTCATTGATTAAATCTAATAAATGTTTTCCACTGGTTTCAATGATGTGTAAAGATTTTTGCTGATTTTCATTTAGTGTTTCTTGATATTGTTCTAGCATCGATTCTGATAAACCTAAAATGCTATTAAGAGGCGTACGTAATTCATGGCTCATGTTGGCTAAAAATTCATCTTTAGCGCGGTTGGCATGTTCAAGCTCAATGTTGGTTTTGTTGAGCTCGGCAGTGCGTTCGGCAACACGGCGTTCGAGTTCAAAATTAGAACGTTGTAAGTTTTCAAAGAGTTGGGCGTTATCAATCGCAATGGCGGCTTGACCTGCCAACGTTTCAAAAAAGTCTATCCACTCTTTATCGGGTCTAAGTTCTGTGCGGTTGAAAACTTCTAACACGCCTTTCAGTTTTCCTTTGGCGGTTAATGGAATGCCATAATATGAAACAAAGCCTTCGTCTTTTAATATCTCAGCACGGATAAATTTTTCTTTTGTTTGTGCAAGGTTTGACATGAACACAGTCTGCTTTTTCAAGGCTGATTCTCCTGCCAACCCTTCGCCGAGGCGCATGTTCGTTTGCTCAATTCCACTAGTGTAAAATCCTTTACCTGCACGATATTCCAAGGTAGACATTTCTTGATTAAATAGCAAGATTGATGCGGCACTGACGTTCAATTCAGAAAGCGTGGCGCTCAGCAATGTATCTAAACTGAGATTCAAATCAAATGAATTGCTGATGGCAATGTCAATGTTGCGTAAGGCTCTTAAACGCTGAAGTTGAATTTGGACTTTTTCATCGGCTTGTTTACGCTCTGTAATATCTACTGTAGAAACAATAACTTTCTCTAAAGTTTCTTCGTATCCGGGTACAACCGTCCAGTGGATGTTGACGTGAATGGTATGCCCTGACAAAGTTTGGTCTGTACCTTCGCGTGCAAAATTTAAACTACCTTGTGCAAGTTGAATTAACTCATATTCAAATTTTTTGGTAGAGATTGGAACGGAATTACGCATTAAACTACCGAGCAGTTGATTCTTATTACTTGCATTGTATAACTTTAGTGCGGCTTGATTTACATCCAAAATTGTGACTGAATTTGCACACTCGTCTACAAATTCAGGATGTTCACGGATGTATTGCGGAATATCTTGAATACCACTTCTTTTTAAATCATCTAACTGTTTCTTGAGTTTAGAAAAATCTTCTACCCACAATGCAATCGGTGAATCTTCAAAGAGGCTACGATATTGTTCTTCACTATTTTTTAAGGCTTGTTCAGCTTCTACAATATCTGTGACTTCATGGTAGTTAACAACGATGCCCAAGACGGAGGGCTCATGCAATAAATTTGTACCAACGCCTTCAACCCAAATCCACCTGCCATCACGATGAAGTAGGCGAAAACGTAAGCGTGGATGATGACTTGGGTATTGCAAAAGTTTCGCAAACTGACTTTGAACTCGCTTCAAATCATCTGGATGAACCAATTCAAATAAACTTCTATTGAGGAACTCACCTTGTTGATAACCAAGCGTAGGGTTAGAGGATGGACTTTCATATAACAATGAACCATCGGCTGAGATAATTGAAACTTCTTCAGAGCTATGTTCGACCAAACTACGAAAACGGGCTTCGTTATGGCGTAAAGCCATATCTGCTTGTTTTTTTTCGTCTCGTAATCGTTTTTGATTCAAGGCAATTTGGATAGATGTCCCCAAACGCATGAGGCGGTCTTTCATTAAATAATCATCTGCGCCTTGTTTCATTGCTTCTACAGCAACTTCTTCCCCAATCGTGCCAGAAACTAAAAGAAAAGGAATATCGAGCCCACGTTCTTTTAGAATTTTTAACGCTTGTAAACCGCTGAACTGAGGCATAGCAAAATCAGATAGTATCAAGTCCGGAGGAGAATCGAGAGCCGCGACAAAATCTGTCTCGGTCTCTACGCGTTGATACTCCACTTCAATACCTTCCTGTTCAAGGTGAAGCAAAATCAACTGAGCATCATCTAGAGAGTCTTCTACCAGTAAAATATTCAGCGGGGATTTCATATGTTATTACCTATCAGGGGGGACTCGTTTAAAATCAGCCAATAAAATTTAAGTTGCTTTACTGCTTCGGTGAATTGATTAAAATCCACCGGTTTGCGCACGTAGCTATTCACGCCGCTTTGATAGCTAGTGAGAATATCCTGTTCTTCATTAGAAGAAGTAAGCATAATGATAGGAATTAAAGCAGTTTGTGGGTTCGCGCGCAGTTGTTGTAATACCTCTAACCCGTTTAATTTAGGGAGTTTGAGATCTAATAAGATGAATAACGGTGTATCAGAAATATCACGCCCGGCATAGGCTCCTCTGCAAAAAAGATAATCAAGCGCTTGAATGCCGTCACTAAGAACAACAAACTCATTCGCAACCCGCCCATCTTCAAATGCCATGCGAATTAATTCCTGATCATCAGGACTGTCTTCTACCAATAAGATTTTTTTATTTTTCATGGGTGTCTCCAAGTGTGAAGTAAAAGGTTGCGCCTTTTTCTAATTCTGCTTCTGCCCAAACTTTGCCGCCATGGCGGTGGATGATGCGTTGAACGATGGCTAGTCCGATGCCAGTGCCGGGGAATTCGGCTGTTGAATGTAAGCGTTGAAACGCGCCAAAAAGTTTATTGGCGTATGTCATATCAAACCCAACGCCATTGTCGCGCACAAAAAATACTTTGCCTTCGTTCTGCTTTGGTAAAACGCCAATCTGAATGGAGGCTGATGCGCGGCTGGATGTGAACTTCCAAGCATTGCTGATTAAATTCTGAAGCGCAATCTTGATTAAATCCGCATCACCCAGCCCTTCGACCTGCTCTTCAACCTCAAACAAGACTTGTCGTTCAGGCTCTTGTGCGCGTAAATTTTCATCTATCTCAAACGCTAGTTTTGAGAGATTGACATTATCTTTCTCCATTTCACGGCGAGAGATACGCGAAAGGGATAGCAAATCATCAATCAATTGCCCCATTTGGTGCGTGTTTTCTTTAATGCGATTTAGATAATGTACCCCTTGCTCATCTAATGTGTCTGCATATTTACTTAACAATGCCTGACCAAATCCATTAATTGCTCTTAGTGGTGCGCGTAAATCATGTGAAACGGAATATGAAAATGACTCTAATTCTTTGTTGGCGACTTCTAAGGCGTTTTGACGTTGCTGTAATTCTTGAATTAACGAGGCTTTGTCTAACGAAGTAGCAATTTCTGTTACTAACAATGCCAACAAATCAAGATCATCTTGTACAAAGAGAGGTTCATATCGCATGGGGATGAGCAAACGTCCCCACGGTTGAAGCGCGCCGATAATCGGGACGACGTACATCGTTTTCGCACCGAACTCATTTGCCCATTGGGCGGTTTCGGACATTACATCTTGTGGAATATATGCTAAATAGCCTTGTTTGTTTTTCCATATCTCTGTCACTCTGTCGGGTGGGACTTGAAAACTTTCAATCGGTAGCGGCGGGTCGCTTTGTACTTCTATAGTAAAGCTTTCTTTAGAGGCATCCCAATTGATAACAAGGGCTGTTTCACCACCGATTGACTGTAATGCGCCTGTGGCTAGTTTTTCAAAAAGTGCTAGGCGACTATCGTTATAGGACTGACGTGCGGTCTGATTGACAAAATTATAAAACTCCTTATATTGCCAGTTTTGTTTTATCCAGCGCGGCGGGGCGAACCCAAGATAGTAGCCTATACCTGATAGAGCGAATATTGGTTGTACTGATGTATTAAACCAAGCAGGCGCTGGAATACTTGGATTTAAGATAATGATGACTAGTAAGACCAAGGCGACGATGAAAAGCAATGCCAAGAGACCAGAACCAATTGAGGCGAGGCGTAAGCGATGCCCTAAGAAGCCTTTGATAGTGATAGCGCCACGCACAATAATGTATGAGGCATATCCTTGGATGATGGCAAAATATCCAATGGCTAACACCAAAGGCAAGACAGGGCTAATTTGTAGGAAAGCAAATGAAATCAATACGAAAATAAGCCCAGCGAGTGCAAGGCGCTGAATCCAAAGGGGGATGGGATGAAAATATTTAACGAGGCGTAAAAGGAAATACGGATGGATGATGAGTGCAGTTGCTATAAGAATAGTAAAGATAGAAGAAAACTCTGGGAAAAGGGCTTGTAGATCTTGACCAAGGAATGCCAAGCCCATTGATAAAAACACGAGCATGGTATCCAAATGGAGGCGTGAGGGATATCGCCACCAGCGAAACAGGGTAATACCCGCCAAAAAGAAAAATATGGCTTGGGTAAGAATTTGTAGTAAGTCTTCCATGGTCATGAAAGCACCTGTGATACTTTCTCTAGCATTGCCCATGCGGATACTTCAACACCAGCATAGCAAGGCATGGCATCTAAATTTGTGATTTTATTTGAAAGGCAGCACCCAAAGGGGCTGTTTGCATATGGTTGCATTACTCCCCCTGTTCATGTACCCAATTTAGTAGGTACACTCCTTTGTATTGGTACGGGTTTCATATTTTCTCCATCAAAAAAAGTAAACAAGAACATGCTCAAAACGCTTACTCCTACGTAGCACTGTATTGATTTTGAAATCCGATAATGTGAATATAACATAGCCCGTGATAATGATGAAGGCTATTACGATATTACAATGTTGTTAGGTTTGTTAACTGAGCAGGAGATAAAGCCACCAAATTGGGAACAAAAATTACCCCACAAGCAAGTTTTTTCCTGTAAAATACATCAAAGGGATATGACCTTATGCCCGCACCTGACCGTATTAAACAACTTGTAGAAACCTTTGAACAGAATATCAATGAGTATCGTTTCAACAAAAACGAGACGGAATTACGCCGTCAGTTCTTAGACCCGTTCTTTGAAGCCTTGGGTTGGGATATTGATAACAAACAAGGTAAAGATGAACGCCATAAAGAAGCGGCGCATGAATTTTCAGTTGAAATTGACGGGGCACAAAAGAAAGCCGATTATGCCTTTCGGACTGAGAAAGACATCTTCGACTTTTTAGTAGAAGCCAAGAAGCCATCGGTTAATGTAGAAAGTAATAAAGATGCGGCATTTCAAATCCGTAGTTATGGCTGGAGTGCCAAGTTACCCATCAATATTCTGACAGACTTTGAACACTTTGCAATTTATGATTGCCGTATTCGCCCAAATTACGCCAAAGACGATGCCAAGACAGGGCGCATTGAACTGATTCATTACAAAGATTATATAAAGCGCTGGGATGAAATTGCCAAGTTATTTTCTCCTGATGCAATTCGTAACGGTGGGCTTGCCGAATATACCGATGGATTGAAAACAAAAAAAGGCACACAGCAAGTAGATGATGCCTTCTTAGAAGAAATTGAAGGTTGGCGTGAAGCGTTGGCAAAAAATATCGCCACGAGAAACAAAGCTAAAAATCTAAACGAAGAACAAATCAATTTTGCTGTGCAAATGACGATTGACCGCATTATCTTTTTACGCATTGCGGAAGAACGCGGCATGGAAAAATACCGCCGTTTGTTTGAGCTGATAGATAACACGGGCATTTATGAAGATTTATTGAAATTCTTTGCCCAAGCCGATGAGCGTTACAACTCTGGTTTGTTTCATTTCAAGAAAGATAAAAATCGTGAGAACCCTGATACGCTCTCACCCGCACTTGAGATTCATGACAAAGTGCTCAAAGACATACTCAAAGATTTATATTACCCAAGCCCGTATGCCTTTACTTGGATTACACCAACGCCGTCGCGAC
>DQGV01000052.1 GCA_003524705.1 Anaerolineae bacterium
GTCATCAGTTGTGGTTTCATCGTCGGTGGGCTTTACATTTCAAAATATGGTTTAGGAAGAAATCCGCTCGTTGCAATGTTTATTGCAAACATTATCATTTGGATTATCTCCGCCGTCTTTACCATTCAACCTTCCATTGTTCTGCTTTCAGTAGGTATGTTCATTTATATAAGTGTTGTGCCATTTATCGAAGCCGCTGAGCAAACGATTTTACAAAAAGTCGTTCCGCATGAAAGACAAGGACGAGTCTTTGGATTTGCACAAAGCATCGAACAATCTGCATCGCCTCTGACTACGTTTCTAATTGGTCCAATCGCGGAAACATTTTTCATCCCTTTTATGACTACCGGCGCAGGCGTTGGATTAATCGGCTCATGGTTTGGCACTGGTATGGATCGTGGCATTGCTTTGGTATTTACAGTAACAGGCATCATTGGTTTAATCCTTACAATCTTTGCGATGAATACAAAATACTATAAATTACTTTCTAATAGATACATGCATGGTGCAAGTGAACCATTGCCTGAAGCAGAATTGGCTTAAATTGTAAGGGCGACCCATCAATGAAAATTAAGTCATTAAATTAAACATGACGGGTCGCCCCTACGAATATGAAATAAGGAATTTTCATGTCTACAAAAAAACAAGAATCTGATTTCCCAAACATTGGCTCACCTGCCACTCGTGCATTGGAACACGAGGGCTATACTCAACTCAAACAGTTGACGAAAATCAGTGAAGCAGAGTTATCACAAATGCATGGAGTTGGTCCGAAAGCAATAAAAATTTTGAAAGAAGCATTGAAAGCAAAAGGATTATCTTTCAAAGAATCAAAGGCGGGGGAGAAGTTGAAGAAGAAAGGTTCACCTGTCAGCCGCACAGATGCCGTAGACAAATTTATGCTGGAGTTGAGTCACCCGCTCAAGGCGGAGGTAGAAGCGGTTCGGTCTATCATCAAAGGCGTGGATAAAAATATCAATGAAGAAATTAAATGGAAAGCCCCATCGTTCAATTACAAAGGTGAATATTTAGTGACGTTTAATTTGCGGGATACAAAAAGAATTCATCTTGTATTTCATAACCCGATGATTGCAAAAGTAAAAAGTGATTTGCTCGAAGGCGATTACAAAGATAGACGCATGACTTATTTTGCAAATATGAAAGATATCAAAGCGAAACAAAAAGAATTGATTAAGGTATTGAAAGATTTAATCAAATTGCAAAAATAGGGATCAATTATGGATAAAACGATTCGTATTCATTTTGATAACATCCGTTCAGAAGACCCACAAAAACAAAACAAAGCATATCATGCTTTGATAGATGCAACCGATAAACCTGTCGTTTGGGCTTATGAAGTTTGGGATGAATTATTTGAAGGCTTGAAACATAAAGATAATCATGTGCGCGCGATTTCATCTCAAGTTTTAGCAAACCTTGCAAAAAGTGACCCGAAAGAAAAAATGCTTAAAGATTTTGGAAAGTTGTTAGATGTAACAAAAGATGAAAAATTTGTAACTGCACGGCATTGCTTGCAATCTTTGTGGAAGGTGGGTGTTGCAGGGAAAAAGCAACAAAAAGTTTACATGGATGGCTTGGAAAAAAGATTCAAAGAATGCGCCAAAGAGAAAAATGCTTCTTTGATTCGATATGATATTTTGGTTTCCATGAAGAATGTTTATAATGAAGTGAAAGATGAATCTATCAAAGAAAAAGCACTGGCATTGATTGAAACGGAAAAAGATGCGAAATATCAAAAGAAATATAAAACGGTTTGGAAAGCATAGCTGTCATTGCGAGCCATCGCTGGTCGAGTGCGCGAAGCGCGTATCGAGACCAAGATGGCGAAGCAATCTTATGATTATGTTGGAGATTGCTTCGTCGGGAAGAACACCTTCCTCGCAATGACATAAGGAGACTTATATGAAAGTTCATCTCATTGACGGCACATACGAATTATTCCGCGCACATTTTGGAGCACCACCGAAAAAATCCATGAGCGGACAAGAAGTTGGCGCAACGCTTGGATTAATCCGCAGTTTGTTGATGTTGTTGCAAACCGAAGGTGTGACGCATGTTGCTGTGGCATTTGACCATGTGATTGAGTCATTTCGTAACAAAATGTATGCAGGCTATAAAACAAGTGAAGGCGTTGACCCAATCATCTTAAATCAATTTGAGATTGCTGAAAAAGCCATTGCCGCTTTGGGCGTGCCAGTTTGGTCTATGGTCAAATTTGAAGCGGATGATGCGATTGCTACAGCAGTGACAAAATTCAAAAAAGAAAAATCGGTAGAACAAATTATTATCTGCTCTGTGGATAAAGATTTGACTCAAATGGTAGATGGTAAAAAAGTGATTTGCTGGGATCGCAGGCGCGAGATTTTATTAGATGAAAAAGGTGTGGTTGAAAAATTTGGTGTGAAACCCGAATCCATTCCTGATTATCTTGCTTTAGTAGGTGACTCAGCCGATGGCTACCCAGGCATCAAAGGTTGGGGTGAAAAATCTACATCAACTATTTTGGCGAAATACAAACATATTGAATCCATTCCCAAAGACCCAAAGAAGATTCCGTTGAGTTTGGGACGTGCAACTACATTGCTTGAAAATCTGCAAGCGAATTATCAAGATGCTTTGTTGTTTAGAGAATTATCTACTTTGAGACAAGATGTGCCATTAAAGGAAAGTTTGAAAGATTTGGAATGGAGAGGGGCTACTGAAAAGTTTAAGAGAGTGTGCGTGGAGTTGAGAGAAGGGAGAATTGTGGAGCGGGTCAAGAAGTGGAGATAAAAGACGATAGACCGTAGACGAAGGACGGTTTGGGAGAAGAAGAAAGCGGCGTTTTTGGTTATGAATCTGCCAAATGCTTTTTTAGGAAATCTAGTGTTGCTTTTACAATTTCACGAGATTTTTCGTTCTCGTCAATCCAATCAAATCCGTGATGTCCTTCGTGGTGTTCTAACAATTCAACTGCTATGCCTTGTGTGTCGGCGTTTGATACAAAATTATCAATTGAATCATTGGTAAATGAGTTGTCTAACCCTGCCTTTGCAATAAATATTGGCGGTATCGCCTTTGGTTTTTCTTGCAAGAGATTAATTAGAGAGAACGCTTTAAGTGTATGAACAATATTTTCCCGCTGTGCTTGTGTCAATGTATCAGGGAGTGTTGGAATAAATAGTTGTAAATCCATGACTCCATAATAAGTCACCATGCACTTAATTTGCTCTGGCGCAGAGTTTAGAAGGGCAGATAAATAAGGAACACCATCTGACCATGCCCAAACACCAATTGCACTTTTTTCAACCATCAATTCTTCGGCGTGAGCATTAACAAAGTTCAGCATTGCCTGAATATCGCTAGACACTTCCCACATTTTGGATATTCTACCTTCTGCCGAGCGATGGTTAAAAGGAATTGCAACCATCCCAAACGTCGTTATCAACTGACTGGTGGAAATATAGCCACCCCAATCTTTAGCATTGTTCAATACTTCTGGCTTTAATATTCCTGGGTCAACATCGCCATGCAACAAAATCACTGCAGGCAATTTGGTTTTTCCATCGAATTCTGCTGGATAGTAAGCATCGCATTTTAAACTGCTTTCATCTGTTGTTTGGTAGGTTAAGTTGCGTTTAACCTGAGCCTTTTCCATGCCAGAAACTTTATATACTATTTGTTTTTGGATAATCTCATCAAGTTCCATGTAATTATTCCTTTTATTTTATGACCAAGCCGCCCAACTGCTTATGGGTGGTCAAAGATTAAAAATCTACACGCTCTCAGTATCCATTATATTTTACAACTGAAAGCACCTTGCTCTTGGTGGAAACACTTATGCCAGAGGTCTATTAAATAAATTTAAAAGCGGCCTACGATTACGGTATCTCATTCAAATCATACGGCGTGACTTGATAGACATAATAATTCAGCCAATTGGAGAATAACAAATTGGCATGTCCGCGCCAACGCACGTTTGGAATTTGAGTCGGGTCATCATTTGGATAATAATTTTTCGGCACATGAATCGGCAAACCTTTATTGGCATCACGGTCATATTCGGCTTTGAGAGTCAATGGGTCATATTCAGAATGACCTGTGACGTAGATATGTCTGCCATCTTTTGAACCTACGATGTAAACCCCCGCTTCTTTTGACTCAGATAAAACTTGTATCTCGTCTATTTGAGCAATATCTTCGCCTCGAATTTCTGTATGCCGCGAATGTGGTGCTAGAAAAATATCATCGAATCCGCGTAATAGATTTTCATTCGGTGCTAAATTTTGATGTTCAAATACGCCGAACATCTTGCGAGGCAAATCATATTTTGGGATTTTGTATTTATGATACAACGCGGCTTGTGCTCCCCAACAAATATTGAAAGTAGATTCAACATTCGTCTCAGCCCAATTAAAAATTTTTGTGAGCTCATCCCAATAATCTACTTGTTCAAATGGCATTTGCTCCACAGGTGCACCTGTGACAATGAGTCCGTCAAATTTTTCTCGTTTGATTTCGTCAAACGTGACGTAATGTTTTAGCAAATGCTCAGCCGATGTATTTTTTGATTCATAAGAAGCCGTGTGAATTAATGTCACATCCACTTGCAAAGCCGAATTAGAAAGCAAACGCAGAAGTTGTGTTTCCGTAATTACTTTCGTGGGCATCAGATTCAGAATCGCCACACGCAAAGCTCGAATGTCTTGATGTGATGCGCGTTCTTCATCCATGACGAAAATATTTTCACGTTCAAGAATGAATCGTGCAGGAAGTGTAGTTGGAATTTTTACAGGCATGGTGTTTGTTTGGTAGGGGCGAGGCTTGTGCCACGAAGTGGTATCACCTCGCCCCTACTTATAAAATTTTTACGCATTCAACGCTTGGTCTAAATCCCATAAAATATCTTCAATATCTTCAAGACCAATACTCAAACGAATAAAATCAGGGCTGACGCCTGCGGCTTTTTGTTCTTCGTCATTGAGTTGTGAATGTGTTGTGCTAGCAGGATGAATAGCAAGAGATTTCGCATCGCCAAAATTAGCAACATGCGTGAAGAGTTTGAGATTGTCAATAAATTTTGCTCCTACTTCACGTCCGCCTTTGACTCCAAAGCCAATCACTGCACTAGGACCTTTTGGTAGATATTTTTGTGCGCGTTCGTAATCAGGATGATTCGGCAAGCCTGCATACGTAACCCAATTGACGTTAGGATGGTCAGATAAAAATTCTGCAACGGCTTGTCCATTTTTTACATGACGTTCCATTCGTAAAGATAATGTTTCTAAACCTTGAATAAAAACCCAAGAGTTAAATGGGGATTGGCAAGTTCCAATATCACGCAAGATGCCAGCGCGTGCTTTGGAGATAAATGCTAGTGGACCGAAATCATCTGCATACACAACATCATGATACGAAGCATCAGGTGTATTGAAATTTTTATGACGTTCGCTTCCAGACCATTTGAATTTGCCACTATCTACAATCACACCACCAATGGTTGTGCCATGACCGCCAATATATTTTGAAGTGGAATGCGTAATGATGTGTGCACCCCATTCAAACGGACGACATAAATATGGCGTTGCGGCAGTATTATCTATCATCAAAGGCAAATGATATTCTTCCGCAATTTTTGCAACTTCTTCAATCGGAAATATATTTGAAAATGGATTGCTGACTGTTTCACCAAAAATCAATTTTGTATTTGGCTTAATCGCTTTACGAAAATTTTCAGGGTCAGATGGATCAACCAACGTCACTTCAATTCCCAAACGCGGAAATGTATATTTGAATTGACTGACTGTTCCACCATATAACTTAGATGACGAAACAATATGGTCACCTGCTTCACAAATTGCAAAGATGGCAGTTGCTTGTGCGGCATGACCAGAACTCACTTCTAATGCAGCAATGCCACCTTCCAAATCTGCGATTCTTTTTTCAACAATGTTGGATGTGGGATTACCAATGCGTGTGTAAATATTCCCCGCTTCTTGCAACGCAAACAAACGTGAAGCACGTTCTGTGCTTTGCAAATCATACGCCGTCGTCAAATAAATTGGCGCGGCACGACTTCCTGTTACAGAATCAGGCTCATAACCTGCATGTAACTGTCGAGTCGTAAAACCTAACGAACGTTCAATTGTGGACATAATTCTCTCCTTGAGTATGATGTATCCGCCCTTCAGAAGAGTTAAAAAAATAACCTCTTCTGAAAGTACAAGAAGAGGTACACGTCTATACCGTCCTCTCATCTTCCAGATAATGAATAGCTTTTGCTATTCTTATTTGCCGAATTTGGCACCATAACTTTCGTCTGGTTGCCGAAGCTTCAAAGGGTCGGTCCCTCCGCTTCTCTGGATAAGAGCGAATATTTAATTTCGCAGTTTATATCATAGCGAATTGTATTATGTCAATACCCAAACGGGTACTCTTTTATAACAAACCTTCATTCACCAACAACTCAGCATTATAAATAGAACCACCAGCCGCACCACGAATAGTATTATGAGATAAAACAACAAACTTGATATCAAATAAAGAATCTTTTCTCACACGACCAACAACTGTTGACATACCTTTGCCAGTTAATCGATCTAATCTCGGTTGAGGACGATCCGCTTCTTCTCTTAAGTGGATAACTGGTTTGGGCGCGGAAGGTAATTCTCTCGCCTCAGCAGGGGCTTGATAACTGTTGAGGATTTGCAAAACAGATTGAATGTCAGCAGGAGGCGATGAAAATTCCACGCTTGCACACACCGTATGACCATCTATCACTGCCACGCGATTCGTATGTGCAGAAAATTTTATATCTGCAAAATCAATTTTGTTTTGATTTAATTTTCCAAGCATCTTGCGTGGTTCTGTTTCAACTTTTTCTTCTTCACCACCATTGCCAACATTCGGAATAATGTTATCCATAATATCAAGTGATGACACACCGGGATAACCCGCACCCGAAAGTGCCTGCAACGAAACAGCAAAAACTTTTTTCACACCGAAAGCATCATCCAACGCTTTGAGTGCAACTGTTAAACCTGTGCTTGTGCAATTCGGATTCGTAATAATACATCCACTCCAATTGCGAATTTTTCTTTGCTCCTTGACGAGATGAATATGATTTGCATTCACTTCGGGAAGCAACAACGGCACATCTTCTGCCTGACGAAACGATGAAGCATTTGAACAAACCGCAACGCCAGCTTTTGCAAATTGCGGTTCAAGTTCTTTTGCAACGTCACTATGCAATGCTGAAAAAACAATTTTTGCTTGCACTGCTTCGACAGATGCAGGCGCAATAATCATATCCTTTGCATAATCAGGCATCGGTGTATCTAATATCCATCGCGTTGCTTGCGAATATTTTTGTCCAGCCGAACGATCTGATGCTGCAAGTGCAACAACTTTAAACCACGGATGATTATCTAACAACGAAATAAATCTTTGACCAACTGAACCTGTGGCTCCTAATACTGCTACGGGAATTTGATTCATAATGATTTCTCCTTTTGTTGCGTAGGGGCGAGGCATGCCTCGCCCCTACATTTTATTGAACAATTAATTCATGCAACGTTCTAACTGCATTTTCTGTATCATTTGCATCCACTACTAAACTAATCGAAACTTCAGATGAGCCTTGTGCAATCGCAAGTACATTCACGCCATTATTTCCTAATTGACTAAAAACTTTCCCAGCCACACCGGGGGTATGACGCATTCCCGCGCCAACCACAGTCACAATCGAAACATCATCCGTTGACCAAACTCTATCAATATCATCTTCTTCAATTTCATGTGCAAAAGTTTTTTCAAGTGCACTCAAAACAGACGGCGCAGTTTCTGAGGGTACAGCAAAACAAATTGATTGTTCAGATGATGCTTGGGTAATTAATGGCACACTTGTTTTTGTAGATGCCACTGCACCAAATGCACGCGCCGCCACACCGGGCACGCCTAACATGCCACGTCCTTCAATTGTCACCAATCTTTGTTTTTGAATCGCGGTCACTGCTTTGATGACATGCCCATTCTTTTTTCCACTTGCCGTTAATCGCGTCCCTTCATGCGTTGGATTGAATGTGTTGCAAATTCTTAATCCAATGCCTGCATCTACAACGGGTCGTATCGTTTTGGGATGTAACACTTTCGCGCCGTAATAGGCTAACTCAGCGATTTCTCCGTAACTGATTTCGGATAATGTTTTTGCAGATGAAACAATGCGTGGGTCAGTGGTCATGACTCCATCTACATCTGTCCAAATCCAGACTTCGTTTGCAGGCAATACCGAACCAATAATTGCGGCAGTGTAATCGCTTCCTCCTCGACCTAAAGTTGTGATTACACCTTCGGCATTTGCCCCAATGAATCCGGTTGTGATAACAATGTTGCCTTCATCCAATAATGGATTTAATAATGCTTGTGTTTTTTCTTTTGTAATATGAAAATCAGGATGTGCATTTTGAAAATTTGAATTGGTGACGATAAACTCACTTGCTTCAATTCCTTTGGCTTTGATTCCCGCCTCATTGAGAACTGCTGTTAATAATCTCAAACTCATTCGTTCGCCAAGTGAAGCCACTGCATCCAATGCACGTGGACTGGCTTCACCGAGAACTTGAATCGCTGAACATAAATTGACAAAGATTTGTATCAATGCATTGATTTCTTTTTTCGTTTCTTCTAACAAAGATTTATTTTTTATCAATTTTTCCGCGGCAGAGAAATGTTTTTCTCGTAAATTATTTTCGGCATCTTGTAGGGGCGGGGGTTCCCCGCCCAACACAGGGCGAGAAGACCTCGCCCCTACGATTTGATTTGCAGAATCCAATAATAAATTCGTCACGCCAGACATTGCCGAAGTCACAACTACAATACGAATCCAATCTTTCTGTGCATCACGAATAATCTGTGTTGCA
>DQGV01000428.1 GCA_003524705.1 Anaerolineae bacterium
TCGCGAAGGCGGAATTTTTGAACGGGCTGATAATCAAAATATTGTGCTATGTGCATTGCGCAAAAAGTTAACTAGCCCTGCTATCGTCACACAAATTCCTGAATTGATTGAAGCATTCAAAGATAACATCCGCACCGATTTCACGCCCGCGCAATTAAGTCAATTGGCATGTTTGGCTTCACAAATGCCACCAGAAAATATTTCGCTGGCAAGTTTCCCTGCTGATATTTTTACACAAACACGCGAGTTTGACCCGGTCTTTGACAAACGCGTTGCTATTCTTTCTGTTGACCATAATATTTTACGGGATTACGTCACACGCTTTCAAAGCGGTATGTGGCCCCTCCCAAATGCTCCGCTTCAAATTACTGACGAAGAAGATGAGCCGATTGTTTGCGAATGAAAAACATTCTTCCGCTTGATGCACACGCTATTCTAAAAAGATATGGATTACGCGCCGATAAAAAACTAGGTCAAAACTTTTTGCAAGATGATGATGCTTTGCAAAAAATTATTCAAGCCGCAGAAATTTCAGCAGATGATTTTGTTTTGGAAATAGGTCCGGGCGTTGGAAGTTTAACTCGTTATCTCGCCGCTTCTGCTTCTACGGTGATAGCTGTTGAGCTAGACCTCGACTTGATTCCTCCATTGAAAGCGGTTTTAAAACCATACCCTAACGTAAACATTATTCAGGGTGATATTCTTAATATCAACATTTCAGATATTATTCAAAAACCGAATTACATTGTCGCGGCGAATATTCCATATAACATTACATCTGCTATTATTCGTCATTTGCTAGAAAGTGAAAATAAACCAAGAAGAGTTGTGTTGACGATTCAAAAAGAAGTAGCAGAACGTATTTGCGAAAAGCCCGGAGATTTAAGTTTGTTGGCATTGAGTGTGCAAGTGTATGGCAAACCTAGCATTCACGCCATCATCCCAGCGGAATCATTTCACCCAATCCCCAAAGTTGATTCGGCAATATTACGCATTGATATTTATGATGAACCATTAATTGAAAAAGATTTATTAAATACTTTTTTCAAACTCACCAAAGCAGGGTTTGGTCAAAAACGAAAAACGCTGAGGAATTCACTTTCATCTGGTTTGCATGTTTCAACGGAGAAAACTGAGTCCCTGCTGAAGCAGGCTGAAATTGAGTCAATGAGGCGAGCGGAGACTTTATCTATTGATGAGTGGAAGAGACTTTGTCAAATCTATTATCAAACATAGTACTTTTGTCACAGCAATTTTTTAGTACCAATAGTATCTTTTCATGCTTGACCCGTGTTTAAGTTGTGTCATAATGCAAGAAAAGGAGAAAGAAAATGTTTAAGAAAAAATCAAATTTATTTTTATATGTCTTTTTGATTATTGTGCTTTCTGCATGTAATCTACCTTCAGGAGAAACTGCCACGGAAGAAGTAGAAGTATCAGATTTAGCATTAACAGTCACTGCTCAAGCATTGTTGTTGCAAAATTCACCTACACCAGAATTTACAGCAACTCCACAGTTTACCTCTACACCAGAATTAACTGCCACACCGTCTATTCCGCAGGTGAGCGTGAGTACAAATACAAATTGTCGCACAGGTCCGGGTGTTGTATATGACTTGCTTGGCGGTTTGAATGTTGGTCAAATTGCAGAGGTGGTTGGAAAAAATTCTTCCACTGGTTATTGGATTATTAAGTTACCGGGAAGCAATACCATCTGTTGGCTATTCCCACAACATGCAACGGTAAGCGGGAACACTGCTAACTTGCCTGAGTATCCTGTTCCGCCTACACCAACGCCCACAAAAACTTCTACCCCAACTGCTACTGCAACCCTTGCACCACCTGCGGCTGTGACAAATCTAGTAGCGGCAAAAGCATGTATTCCTATCATTCTTCCGAATTATCAATTTGGAGGCGTAATCACTTGGACAGATAACTCTAGCAATGAAGATGGATTTAAGATTTATCTTGGTAATGCACTACAAGGAAATGTTCCAGCCAATGTGACCAATTACCCAATTCCGCCAGTGGTTTCGGCTGTGCCAATTACTATGAGTGTGGAAGCATACAATGCCGGTGGTAGCTCAGCAAAAGTAAATGTAATAATTGCTTGTCCATAAAATGATTAATAAGAAAAGAGCCTTGCAAAGTTTGCAAGGCTCTTTTTATTTCATAATGAAATCAGAAAATATAGTACCTTTGTCTAATTAAAATATAGTACAAACAGTTTACTAATGCTCTTGACCTTCTCTTAGGTTGTGTCATAATTTATAAATAGGAGAAAAAATGTTGAAGAAGAAACTAATTTTATTTGTGTATGTTTTTTTGATTATCGCTATAACAGCATGTAACTTACCCACTGGCAACAGTGACGATAGCGAAGATGACTCTAATGGAATTGATGATTTGGCGCTCACAGTCACTGCTCAAGCATTGTTGTTACAAAATTCACCCACCCCTGAATTTACTGCAACACCTCAATTTACTTCTACACCAGAATTAACCGCCACGCCTTCTGTACCTCAAGTGAGTGTGAGTGTAAATACCAATTGCCGAACTGGACCAGGCGTTGTGTATGATTTGCTGGGTGGTTTGAACATTGGTCAAACTGCTGAGGTGGTTGGCAAAAGTTCATCCACTGGTTATTGGATTATTAAGTTGCCGGGTAGCAACACCATTTGTTGGCTATTTCCGCAACATGCAACGGTGAGTGGTAACACGGCTAATTTGCCTGAATATCCTGTGCCGCCTACACCAACGCCTTCTTTACCTGCCGCACCAACCAACTTTAAGGTAGATGATAAAACTTGTAATATAAATGGCATTACTCTTAAGTATGACGTTACCGTAAAGTTGACTTGGAATGATGTTGCCAATAATGAGTCTGGATATCGTATTTATGAAAATGGCGTTGAAATTGTCGCCTTAGCGGCTGACGTAACAAGTTATACCTACAATACAACTATACCAATCGTTCCACCACCAGGAAGCCCAGCAGTCTTCACTTATGCAATTGAGGCTTACAATAGTGCAGGAAAATCAAGCCAAAAAGATGCAACTGTACAATGCCAATAATTTAATATAATTGGTTTGATATGGAAAACGAAAAAGCCTTGCGGATTTTATCCGCAAGGCTTTTTATAAATCAACAATCATCAATCGAAAATTGACTAAGTGCCTTCTTCCCAAGAATTGAGGTAGTGAAGTTGTTCGTCGGTGAGTTTGTCAATCTTCACGCCCATTGATTCAAGTTTAAGGCGGGCAATTTCGTTATCAATTTCAGTTGGGACGGAATA
>DQGV01000127.1 GCA_003524705.1 Anaerolineae bacterium
ATTCCTAAAATAGGCAAACCTGAATCAAAAATAAATTGTTGAATAAATGGCGCATTTTTTTCGTAAACAGATTTTGGTCCGCCTGAAAGAATGAAGCCTTTGGGATTAATCGAAAATATTTTTTCTTGCGGAGCATCCCACGGAAATAATTCACAATACACATTTGATTCACGCACACGTCGCGCGATGATTTGTGCATATTGTGAGCCGAAATCGAGGATGGCGATAGAATCCATAAATTTAATCCGATATCAAATGAAAATGTAAATGTGGAAAATCTTGATAGTCACCGCCATTGACGATAAGACGATATGCTTTCAAATCGAACTCTTTGACAAGTTTTTGAACACTCATATACAAATCTTTTAGAAAATCAACATCTTGTGAATCAAATTCCGCGAGCGAATCAATTTGTTTTTTGGGAACAATCAACACATGAAATGTATAACTTGGCTTTGGATGATGAAATGCGATTAATGTTGAAGTCTCTTGTAAGCGTTTTACAGGAATAACAAAACTCATATAAGTAAAAATCCATCCTATCAGATAGGTAACAAATCGAAGACGAAGAATTTTACGAATCATCGCGAAGCATCCCTGCGGGACGTTTTACAAAATATACAAGTCAAAGGTCGAAAGTCACAAATCAAACTTGCGACCTGCAACCTTTGACTTGTGACCATTAATCCACAAACTCAATCTTGCCATCTTCCATAGACTTAATGCAAGCAATTGATTCAATCGGCACACCCAGTGGTGATAAAACATCACGCCCGCCTTCAAATATTTTTTCAATCAAAGTGCCAATCCCAACCACTTTAGAACCTGAGGCTTCTGCCAAACGCACCAAACCTAAAATCGTTTGTCCGCTAGCGAGGAAGTCATCAATGATTAACACTTTTTCGTTGTTCGCAAGATATTCAGGTGAAACAATCAACTCCACCATACGACCTTTTGTGTGAGATGGTGCCAGAGTCAAATACACTTGGTCTGGCATCGTAATCGGTTTTGTCTTACGAGCATACACCACAGGTAAATTCAAATGAATCGCTGTTGTCAATGCTGGCGCAATGCCAGAAATTTCAGCCGTTAAAATTTTAGTCGCACCCACATTGGCAAACCGTTTTGCAAATTCACGTCCGCACACATCCATGAGATTTGGGTCAACCTGATGATTGACAAAACTATCTACTTTCAAAATTCCATTGCCGAGATTCTTGCCATCTTTCAAAATACGTTCTTGCAATTCATTCATACTCACTCCGTTTGACTAGACAGGTTTATTTTGATTTTACCATTTACAAATGACGATTTTCATAACTTATCCGCCATTAATTCATCAAAAATCTCTGTGATAGAATCTCGCCTGTGATTGATTTGATTCTAGCATCCGCTTCACCCCGTAGGCGACAATTGTTTGCGCTGGGGAACTGGAACTTTGAGGTCATCGTCTCAGCTGTGGATGAAACGCCATTAGAAAATGAGTCGGCGCGGGAATATGTTTCACGATTGGCAAAAGATAAGGCTTTGGCAATCAGGTCGAAGGTCAAGAAAGAGGCGGTTATCATCGGCTCAGATACAACGGTGGTAGATGGTCAAGAAATTCTTGGAAAACCGATTGATGAATCTGATGCTGAAAAAATGTTGAAACAATTACGCGGAAAGAATCATCAAGTGCTGACGGGTATTGCGATATATCGCGTCAGTGATGAAAAATTGGTAACTGATTTATGTATAACAAATGTGCCAATGCGAAATTATAGTGATGCTGAAATTTTAGCTTACATACAAACTGGTGACCCAATGGATAAGGCTGGTGCGTATGCGATTCAACATGCAGAATTCAACCCCATCCAATCTTTAAGTGGATGTTATGCGGGTGTGATGGGTTTGCCGATGTGTCACATCGTGCGTGGATTAAGAGAATTTGATATTTTTCCAAATGCGAATGTGCCTGTAAATTGTCAGTCACTTTTGAATTATGATTGTGATGTAACAAAAGAAATTTTGAATAACAAGACTTCCGAAGTTTTGAAAACCTCGGAAGTCTAGAGGAAAAAGAATGAAGTCATATCGTTGGTTAAATTTTGTTTTGATAATGTTAATTCTGGTTGCTTGTTCTTCTAACAATGGAGGCGGCATTTCTGAAATTTTTGCAACGGATACTCCCCTACCCACTGCAAAAGTAGATGTAACCCCTGCGCCAGATGCTCAAGCGGCAGTGACTTCATTTTTTGATTTGTTGAAAGAAAATAATTACGAAGGCATGTATGCTATGCTTTCACAAGCCAGCCGTGATGGCATCACACTTGAAGATTTTTCAAAACGCTGGGTTGATGCTTTGAATGAAATGAGTGCTAGTGATTTTGAGGTTGTAATCACCTCATCACAAATTAGCCCGCGCGATGCAGAAGTTAGTTATAGCATTACATATCAAACTGCATTGGCAGGTGATATTCAACGCGATATTGTGATGCGTCTTAAAAATGAAGATAGTAATTGGAAAGTGCAATGGGATGATGCTTTAATTTTGCCTGAATTAGCAGGTGGAAATCAACTTGCTATGGAATACAGCGTCCCTGCTCGCGGCGATATTTATGATAAAGAAGGTCTGCCGATTGTTACACAATCTGCCGCGTTAGCGTTTGGGATTGATACAGGTGCAATCAACCCTGATTTACGCAACACGTTGACGGCTGAACTAGGTTTATTATGTGGCTTTGACCCGCTTAACATTGAAAATCAAATTGACGCGGCTGGACCTGGTTGGTACTTGCCGATGTGTGAAGCAACTCGTGCCGAAGCCCAAAGATTGCTTTCTATTAATCCCGGCGGACTCGTCGTTCAGGAATATGAATCTCGCTATTATGCACAGAGTGGGCTTGCTCCACAAGTTGTTGGTTATACACTCCCAATCTCTGCCGAACAATATGATGATTATAGACGCAGAGGATATAACGGAAGTGAACGTATCGGGCAAGATGGTATTGAGGCTTGGGCTGAAGATTACTTAGCCGGTAAACACGGAGGCATTTTGCGTGTGGTTAGCCCTACTGGACAAATTATTTCTACACTAGGGCAAAGAAGTAGTCCAGAGCCAGCCGATTCGGTGTACTTAACGATTGATAGCAATTTACAAAGCTATGCCCAAAGAGCACTTGAGTTTTTCCGTGGTGCCATTGTTGTTATGGAAGTGGATACAGGCAGAATTTTAGCCATGGCATCTAGCCCTGAGTTTGACCCAAATTATTTTGCACCTAATAACCCTAACAATCAAGGGATAACAGATATGCTCAATGCTGGTGGAACACTTAATCGTGCCACGCAAGGGCAATATCCGCTTGGTTCAGTTTTCAAAATTATCACTATGGCGGCTGGGTTAGAAAGTGGTTTGTATCTAGCCGATTCTCCTTATGATTGTCAATATGAATTTACAGAAGTAGAAGGTTTTACTTTATACGATTGGACGTATGATTATTGCCAACAAGCATTATCACGAGGTGATGCCTGTAATACATCAACAACTACACCCTCTGGCTTGCTGACTTTACAAGAAGGGTTGATGCGTTCTTGTAATCCATATTTCTGGCATATTGGAAATGATTTATATACAAATTGGCAACGCCCCAATGATATTGCTAATATGGCGCGTGGATTTGGGCTTGGCTCAGTAACTGGCATTGATCAATTACCAGAAGCCGCCGGGCAAATTTTAGACCCAGCCAGTCAAGTAGATGCAGTTAATCAAGCCATTGGTCAAGGGGATGTGCAAGTGACACCTTTGCAAGTAGCCCGCTTCACAGCCGCAATTGCAAATGGTGGCACGTTATATCGTCCACAAATTGTAGAAAGAATTCAACCTGTAGATGGTGACCCAATCCTCGTCTTCCGTCCAGAAGCAAATGGCACACTTCCAGTGCGAGCTGAAAACTTAGCAGTGATTCAAGAAGCGATGTTTATGGTCACAAACTTCAATCGCGGAACAGCGCGTAATAACATTCGCGGCATTCAATTTGATACAGCCGGCAAAACCGGTACAGCTGAATCCGGTAGTGGCTTACCACATGCTTGGTTTGCAGGTTACACACTCAATGAAGAAGAACGAACTGGCAAACCACATATTGCCATTGCCATCATCGTTGAAAATGCCGGGCAAGGCTCAGACTTTGCCGTGCCACTTTTCCGTTACATGGTAGAGGCATATTATTTCGGAAGCCCCGGCAGAATTTCTTATGACTTTGGTCAAATTGGTTTTCCACTTCCTACACCTACACCTTTTGGTTTCTTCGACCCCAATACGGATGATGGTGACAATTAGGTTCATATTTGGCAAACTCAAATAATACAAAAGGATTAATCATCAAAGCCCAATCCGGTTTCTTTTGGGTAGAAACCGGTGCGGGCATTATTATTTGTCAATTACGCGGTAAGTTAAAGCAAGGCAGAGCCACAGGTGATATTGCCGCACTGGGCGACCATGTTGAAATTACAATATTGCCAGATAAAAGCGGGGTGATAGAAAATGTCCAAGAGCGCAAACAGGCATTGGTCAGGTTAGACCCGCGCCCGCAGGGCGAGTATCAACAAATATTATTAGCCAATGCCGATCAAGCCGTTTTTGTTTTCGCATGTGCAAATCCAAATCCAAAATTAAAAATGTTAGACCGTTTCTTAGTCATTGCAGAAAAACAAAAAATTCCGCCAATCATCATTGCCAATAAAATTGATCTCGTTGAAAATCCGAAAGAAATTTTTGGTTTATATGAAAACATTGGTTATCGTGTCATTTATACATCTATAAAAAATAACATTGGCATTGATGAATTAAAAAATCAATTACAAAATAAAATCAGTGCATTGGCGGGTCCAAGCGGTGTTGGAAAATCAAGTTTATTAAATGAAATTCAAAATGAACTTGGCTTGAGAGTTAATGAAATAAGCAAATCAATGAACAAAGGCAAACACACAACGGTCACGCGTGAAATGTTCAAACTCGATGGCGGCGGATATGTTGCCGATACACCGGGCTGGAAAAGTTTAGGATTATGGGATACTGAACCCGAAGAACTAGAAGCATACTTTCCTGAATTACGAACTCTTGTTTCAGATTGCCAATTCAGCAATTGCTCGCACCAACACGAACCCGGTTGCGCAATATTATCTGCATTAAAAGAAAATAAAATTCATCAAGAAAGATATGATTCATTCATTCGATTAAGAAGCGGGAAAGATTACTAACCCACTTCACGCCTCTTTCTTGACTGCAACTTGTTACCTGTAACCTGATACTTTATACTTAACCTCAATGACTGACAACTGGAATCTCCTCGGGCACGAATGGGCAGTGGATATGCTTCGTCAACACGTTGCACGTGGAGATATTCGTCATGCTTATCTTTTGAGCGGTTCTCCCGGCATCGGCAAACGGACGTTAGCTTTAAGACTCGCGCAAGCATTAAATTGTGAAAAACCAATTTCAGCAGGAACACCTTGCTTTACTTGTAGAACATGCAAACAAATTGATTCAATGGCACATCCTGATTTAACAATCATCCAAGCCGAAACAGAAGGCGGGACTCTAAAAGTTGAACAAGTGCGTGACATTCAACGAACGTTAAATCTCAAACCATATCAATCTCAATATCGTGTGGCTATATTTTTACGCTTCCACGAAGCGAATGCTAACGCGGCAAATGCCCTGCTCAAAACGTTGGAAGAAGCGCCGAGTCATGCTATTTTGATTCTGACAGCAGAAAATCCAGAACAGTTATTGCCCACCATTAATTCACGTTGTGAAATTTTGAGATTAAGACCTTTACCAATTGAAGCCATCACAAATGATTTAATACACAAAGGTTTAGATGAAGACAGCGCGCGTTTGCTGGCGCACATCTCTGGTGGTAGACCGGGCTTTGCCCGAAAACTTGTAGATGATGTAAATTTGTTAGAAAAACGCGATGAGCAATTAAACGATTTACAAACTTTATTACCAGCCGCACGTGTTGAAAAATTTGCTTACGCCGATAAACTTGCAAAAGATAAAGACATCATGCGCCAAACAATTTTAGTCTGGCTTTCATATTGGCGAGACGTTTTACTACGAGTCGCTGGTGCAGAGACTCCATTAATCAACATAGACCGCAACATGGAAATTGAATTTTTAGCAGGCAGGTTAGATTTATCGTCAGCGAGGAAAGTGGTCAGCAATTTAGAAGGGGTGTTAGAAAAGATGGATAGAAATGTAAATTCACGTTTACTAGCTGAAGTGTTGTTATTAGACTTGCCAAAAGTTTAAGGTATGAAAACCATCAAAATCCCAAAATTTTTGCACGAAGTATTAGGAAAAGAATCCACACTTGCCGAATTGGTGATGATATTCGTCACCAGCATATTTAGTACATTGGCATTGTTCTATTTCACAAACACGGAATGGAATCAACTTGCATTTTGGAAAATAGTTTTACTTTTTCTTTTGATATTTGACGTACTAGCAGGCTTTATTGCCAATCTCACTTTGTCTACAAATAATTATTACAAAGAAAATCCAAAGTTAAGATTGGTTTTTATTGCCATTCACATTCAGCCTTTGCTATTTTCTTTTCTACTCAACAATTATTTTTATATTTGCCTCATCGTTTGGATTTATACACTCATTACTGCATTAAGTATCAATGCCTTACAAACATATCCTGCCCAAAGAGTTTTAGCAGGTTGTTTTGTAATGATTGGATTAATCGGCTTATTGTTGTATTTAAATCCAATTCCGAATTTGTTGCTTGTAGCTCTGGCTTTCTTTCATTTGAAAGTCACTTACAGTTTTGCGGTTGACCATTATGCGGTAAGAGAATAAGTACTTAAGAATCTCGTTTTTGAAATGTCTCTCGCCATATATCTAGCGGATTATCTCCGAGCCTGAGACTCAAGCCATGTAATAGCAAACCGAATTGTGATAATCCAAACCACAGAAAAAAGATGGTTAAGGATATGGAAGCATTATCAATCCATTTTGGGGTGGATTGGATGATTTCGTTCACTTGTTCACGCCAGCCAGATAGTTGGCTATTGTAGCCTTCTAAAACTTGTAATAAATTTTCGAGGTTTTGTTTTGTAGATTCAAAGTCGCCGCCGAGTAAATAAGATGTATCGCTGATGAAAACAGAGGCTTGTTCAGCCAATATTTGCACGTTGGCAATTTCGGAATCTAGCGAATCTACGCCTGTAATAATATTTAGTAGTAATTCATCGCCGGGGATTTGAAAATTCACAAATGGAATTGAGTTAATTTGTTCAAGTGAAGTTCTTAAATCTTCTAAAATGATTCTTACTTCGCTAATTTGTGTGCGTGTGGTTGCTAGGTTCGGAATAAGTTGTTCATTTAAAGTTTCGTCTACTTCTTCTAAAACTTGTTTCGCATCTTTAGATTGTTGAGTTAAAGATACCAATGCATCTTCAGCAGATTGGATGATTCGTAAGGCGCGTTCGACTTCATCTTTTGCGCTTCGTAAATCGGTTTGAATTTGGGAGAGTTGTGAGTCAATGTCCCTGAGTTGAGCATTTGCTCTTTCAGTTAAGGGGGTGTTGTATGCCCAAGCGGCGATGATTCCGGCAAGGCTCAAGATGAGGAAAAGTGAACTTAAGGCGATGAGGGTGTAGGTGATGATTTTGCGAGCCATAAGGAATCCTTCTTAAGGAATTTTCACCACAGAGATCACAAAGAACACGGAGTTTTTATTTATTCTTTCTCTGTGAACTCCGTGACCTCTGTGGTGAGCTAGGTTGAGGGGTTGGGTCAAATTATACAAGCAGAAACAGGTATCCCCTAAGAATGAGGCGGTTTTAAGTCAAAATTGGGTCTTGACAAAGCATCCATGTTAGACTATTATCTAATTAGACGTTTGTCTAAAGTAGTCATCCACCTAAGTTTAATGTTCTTCTAAATGGATAGAGAGGTCGCCATGTCCGCAGTTGTTTGTGAGAAAGAAAAACAGATACACGCCGTTACTGATGCTTCTACAGAAAAATCTGCTAGAAAACAATTCACCCGCCAGACTGGGCAGGCGCTGATTGCGCTTGGGACGTTTTTCAAACATATTCCGCCTTTTAATGAAGCGATTGATAAAACCACAGGCGATACGCTGATTTCTATCGGCAGAAAGCTGAAGAAATAAAGCGGAGCAAATTAAAAAAATGGCAAATAAAAATACTTCTCCAAAAATTACATGGGATTTCGGTACGGCTTACGAGTTATTCGTAAGCCTGCATGTTTTAGATGAAGCCGAATTTTTCGGAATTCGCCCTGCTTATGCGGCTGGGGTGCGTTCAAGAATACCGGCACCTGAACGTAAATTATTGGAAGAAGTGTTTTCAATAACTGGCGTGCCATTAAAGTGGCTTTCAAAATTACCAGCCCCAAAAGATGCCATTAGTGCGTTGTGGGCTTTGAAGCAAATTCCAGCGGCTGAACGTTTGATTAAGTTATATGGCGCAGACGAACCCCAGACAGATGAAAAACATCAAAAGTTTAATGAAACCATATTGAGAATTACATCCGAAGGAAAGTGGAATAATGAAGATGTAGAATTTTTCTTGAAGCAATTTCATAAGAAACACGGAAAAATTAAACGCGAGGCCATTGAATCCTTTTTGAATTGGGTGAGCAAACCTGAAGAACTTGGTGAGGGATTCCTCTCGGCGATGCAAGCGTATTACCAAGCTTTTTTTGAAGAGGAAGAAAAACGCGTCGAACCTGTGCTTCGAGCTGGGTTAGAACGCGCAATCAGTCTCCAAAGTCAACTTTCTTTTGAAGAGCTATTCCTTGAGCTTTC
>DQGV01000262.1 GCA_003524705.1 Anaerolineae bacterium
TGAAGGAAAATCATTCATACAAGGCACAGCCAGTGGAGTTGCACTCGCAACTTCTGAACCGCTTTCGTTTTGGGGCGGTTACGATTGGAAAACGGGTGAAATTATTGATAGAAGGCATCCGCTTTCGGGCATGATTGCAAAAGATAAGATTTTGGTCATTCCGTTTACACGCGGGTCATCTACTACAACTGCTGTTTTACTCGAAGCGATTCGTGCAAAAACTGCACCGAAAGCAATCATCACTACTGCTACGGATTTTTTCTTTGCATTAGCATCTGTGGTTGCGGATGAGTTATATCAAATGCCGATACCATTAATTGCGGTAAGTGAAAATGATTTCAAACAAATCAATACAGGAAATTTCGTTGAAATTGACACAGACGGGAAAATTATTATTTACAAATGATAATCATCATCATGGGTGTTTCGGGTTCAGGAAAAACAACAATTGGTTCTTTGCTTGCCAAAGAATTAAATATAAAATTTTATGATGCTGATGATTTTCATAGTGAGTCGAATAAAGAAAAAATGTCGAAAGGAATTGCTTTGTCAGATGATGACCGCATGATGTGGTTGAACGATTTACGGGGATTGATAAAAACTATCGGCGAAGAAAATGCATCAGGTGTGCTGGCATGTTCGGCGTTGAAAGAAGCGTATCGAGATATGTTGCAAGTCAATGACCAAGTTAAGTTTGTTTATCTAAAAGGCTCATTTGAACAAATTGAATCAAGAATAAATGAAAGAAAGAATCATTATATGCCTGTAAAATTATTGAAAAGTCAATTTGATGCACTCGAAGAACCAAAAAATGTTTTAACAATTGATATTTCAAATTCACCTGAAACCATTATCAAAATCATTCGCGAAGGATTTAATTTATGAAATTGCCTGCACATTTACATCTTGAAAAAAATAATATTCCGTATGAAGCAAAAAGTTTTTCACCTGAAACTGAAAAAGGTGCATCGAATGTTGCGAAAGTTTTAAATTTTCCTGAACGACAGGCTGTGAAAACTTTAATTTTTCAAGTGGTTGATTCTGGTGAATGTGTGTTGGTGATGTTAGGTGCTGACCAAAATGCAATTTCTGGAAATTTGAAGAAGGCGATAGGCTCAAGAAATATTCAGATGGCTCCGCCTGAAAAAGTGAAAGAAGTGACAGGATACATCATCGGCTCGATTCCCGCCTTTGGTTGGCAACCCAGCGGATTCAGAACTTTCCTTGAAGCGACTTTAACGAGCGAACCGATTCTTGGAACTGGCGCAGGCGTTTGGGGTGAAGAGATTATGATTACGCCTGAAAATTTAATCAAAGCAAGTAATGCGATTGTGGTCAATTTGACGGATAGAGATAAACCTGTATAAATTTACAATCATATAACCGAGAGGATATTAAATATGTTAAACAATGAAGAAGAAAGACCTCCACTAATTGTTGAATGCCCACATTGTCATCTTCAAGTTATCCCAACGGCAGATAATCATTGTCCATCTTGTCGAGAGGATATAAACAATAGATTAGATATAACCCCCCGTCGAGTTGTGTTGCTTGTATATGAATCAGAAGAGTTACCGCCATATTGTTATAACTGTGGTGCACATACTGATAGGTATGTGAGAACATCAGCAGATGAAGAATCCGGCTTAGAGACTATTATTTTTGGAGAAAAATCTCCTGAAAAAACTTCAAATGTGATTGTTTTTCTGCCTGAATGTGATTTGTGTAGCGAATCCGAAATAGAACTTGTTGAAGTAGATTATGAAAAGCAAACCATGAAAATTATGGTTGACATAAAGCTTCAAGAAAAAGTATTTCAATTTAGAGAGACCTAAGCTACATTTGAAAATTCTTAATTTTTATTAAATTATGTAAGAAATTACTCTTAATAATTCATCCAATAGCATGAAAAGGAGAGTTCCCATGACGTACAAGAAACCATCCGATGCAGAGTTGAGAGAATTGTTAACCCCGATGCAATACAAAGTAACACAACATGAAGGTACTGAGCCGCCATTTTCAAATGCTTATCACGACAATAAGCGTGCCGGTATTTATGTAGATATTGTCTCAGGTGAAGTATTATTTAGTTCGTTAGATAAATATGATTCAGGTACAGGTTGGCCCAGCTTTACAAAACCTCTGGAATCTGAAAACATTGTCACAAAAACAGATTTTCATTTATTTATGCCGCGCACTGAAGTTAGGTCAAAAAATGCGGATTCGCATTTAGGTCATGTATTCAATGATGGTCCTGCACCTACGGGATTGAGATATTGCATGAATTCTGCTTCATTGAGATTTATTCCAGTAGAAAACATGGAAGCGGAAGGTTATGGTCAGTATTTGTATCTATTTGAATGAAAAGAGAGCAAAAACTAATCTGTTAACTCCCCATCACACTCAACAACAATCGCGGGCTAATATAAGCCTCAATCAATGCCGCAATTGCTAACAATGGCACGACCAAGCCAATAAATATCTTCGCCCAATCTGCAAACAATTCGAGAATCACTTCTCCCATTGATTTCCCTGCTTGTGGTGTGACGATAACTGCACCAAAGTACAAAACCACTGCACTGCCAATCATCAAAGCAGGGATTTCAAAAATCCCGTGCGGTGCAACGCCTGCCAAGAAAATCGGAAGCGGATTCACCCCAAGCAATTCAAATAATCCATACAACCCACCGATTAACGCAATATTGAGCATATACAGCATAATCCCTAACACGCCAAACGAAACCATGCCTGCCAAAAATATAAATGCTACAGCGCGAGTATTATTCAAAAATAAAAATGGAGCGCTGAGATGCTCTTGAATTTCTGAAAGGTCTGGCAGTTCGCCAACTTCTTGCATACTTTTCTCTAATTCAGCAATATCTTCAGGAGTAGCCATAGCAATCATATCTGCCACATTATCTTTAATCCAAGCATAACTAGACCAAATACTAACGCCAGCAATTAACAAGATTAAAAGTATCGCAGGTGAAATTCGGCGCAAAGCAACGCTTACTACTCTTGTGTACCAATCAAATAAAGATTTTGCTTCACCTGTAAAATTTTGCAAGAAAGTTTTTAACATCCAGCGCAAATTTATTGTATCAATTTCTCTACCTAATAAATATTCACGTTGAAAGTGAGCAATGCCCACCCGAATCAATAACAAGGCAATAATCATCACGCCAGCAATGCCAAGCCATAACACACGTTCATTACCCCAAAACAACATCACGGCTTCGCCTTGCATCAAAATTGCTACAGGAATCACGATGAATGATGCCAATAAATTCGCCGCTTTCACAGAAGTTGATTGCACTGAAATCACAATTGCGGCACTCACCATCAAAAAGGCATGAGCAGTTGTGAGCAAAAACAACTGTATCAACACAGATGCAGACGGCATAGTTAAATTTTGATTAGATACCATTATCAAAAACAGACCAATCGAAATATAGCTTGCGGCTAAAGGGGTGATAACACCTACCAATAATTTTCCAAAATATAATTGCCAATCATCAAAAGGCGCACTTAACAACGGCTCAATTGTGCCACGTTCCTTCTCCCCTACAAACGACTCCAAAGCAACAACCAAAGAAACTGTGATTGGAAAAAATCCGATAATCAAAATAGAAAACGGTACAAGCCGGTCAAGAATTAAGTTCGCCTCAAACTGATTCAAAAATTCAATTGTTTGTTTAGCAAACTCATTCATCAAAAACGGAAAACATAAAGTTAATATTGCCATTGGCATCAACACACGCCAATCACGCAATTGGTCACGCAATTCACGTTTTGCCACAAGCCAAATGGGTTTTAGTTTATTGAACATATTCGTAACCTTTCGCTTGTGCCATCACTTTCAAATACACTTGTTCCAACGTGCGCGTTTCTTCTTGCAATGCAACAACAGGAATATTTTTTGATGCAAACATACTTAACAATTTTGGATTTGATTCTTCAGCCGCCTCAACTCTGATCTTCAAACTGTTCGGCGTGCGGGAAATTAACTCTACGCCTGAGGGCAATTCAAAATTTGAATCTACTGCCTCAGCAAATTTGACAACATATTCAGGTGACCCTAAAACATTTCTTTTCAATTCATCTAAAGTACCTTGAATTAAAATCTTGCCGCGATAGATAACTGCAATCTTATCGGCTAGTGCTTCCACTTCGGTTAAGTTGTGGGAGCAGATAACAATCGTCCTACTAGATGATTTGAGGCGGGCAATTTCGTCACGGACTAAGCGGGCAGACTCAGGATCCATGGCAGAGGTTGGTTCATCAAGCAACAAAACGCCAGGCTGATGAATCATGGCGCGCGCAAGTGCTAATTTCTGACGCATCCCTTTTGAATACTCGCCCACTCTACGTTTTGCAGCTTCCATTAATCCAAAGTATTCCAATAAATTATCACTACGTTTTTTTCTTTCAGGTGCATCAAGCCCATACACTTGACCAAAAAAATCTAAATATTCAAGCGCAGACATACGCATATATAAACCATGTTGTTCCGTTAAAACACCAACCGAGGCACGGACATCATGTCCATTCTTGACCACGTCATAACCAGCCACACGTGCCGAACCACGAGAAGGATTTAATAATGCAGTGAGCATACGAACAGTGGTCGTTTTGCCTGCTCCATTTTGACCGAGTAAAGCCAAAATTTGCCCGCCTTGTACAGAGAGATTAACTCCATCCACAGCCATAAAATCATGAAATTGTTTGCTTAGGTCGTTTGTTTCTATCATGGGAATTTCCTTACTTGGTTTAAGGTTACAAGTTGAAGGTCAAAAGTTATTGATGATTGTATTCCTCATTATGGATGTTCCCCTTGACAACTTCCTTACAAATTTTGTACAAGGCGTTGTCGCCAGAGTAAAAAGCCACCTGCCAGAAAAAATAGCAAAGCAAAAAATATTTGGTTGATGTTGATTCCGTTAACAAGAGCAATGTCTAACCTGAGAAACTCTAATAAAAAGCGAGTTAGAGAATAAAAAGCAAGATAAAACAAGAATAAATCACCTGCATTAAGTTTCGATGAAAACTTTTTGCCTATCCAAAGTAATACAATGAAATTAATTGAGTTAAGAATCATTTCATAAGCAAATAGCGGATGATAGAACTCAATGGCTTCATAACCACTTAAGCGAGAAGGTAGTTCAATAAATATCGCCCACGGCAAGTTTGTCGGCAAGCCATATAACTCTTGATTCAAATAATTTGTAAAACGACCAATCACTTGCGCTAAAGCAAGTCCGGGTGCGAGAATATCTGCAAGTTGCCAAAAGGGTTGTTCATATTTGCGACAGAAAATGTATAAAGCAAATGTTCCACCGAGAATCGCGCCGGGCAAGCCAAAGCCACCAATCCATAACACGAGTGCGTCAATTGGGTGGGAAAAATAATGCTGAGTTGTAAGACCAAGTTGAACCGAAGAAAGAGGCGGAGTAAGAATATGCCACAGGCGGGCACCGATGAGTCCCCAAATTGTCAAAGGTAAAAATAGATAGTAAATAATTTCAGGGTCGTGATTAAATTTTTTGGCGCGATAAGCAGAAAGTAATGCGCCACAGGCAATTGCCAATGCGATAATGATGCCATTATTTTCTGTCAATTTGATTCTCTTTGTTTTCGCATACGTTCATGCCCTTGCACGCGGACGTGAAAAATTCTTTGAAAGGCAGTGATGTTTCCAAGCACGGCGATAATGCAAACTGCGATAAAAGGTTGATTGAAAACCAGCAGTGGAATTAAAACAAGATAACGTTCAACACGCGTCAGGATTCCAACTTTGGCTGTGAAATTTAAACCCTCAGCACGTGCCTTAACGTACGACACAAAGACTGAACCCGCTGCGGCGGCAAAGGTAATCATCACAGCCAAGTGATTATTTTCTGTTAAGAAATAATATAGCAAACCGCCAAATGTAATTAACTCTGCATATCTATCACTGACAGAATCTACAAATGCGCCAAAGTCGCTGGGTTCGCCACGTAAACGCGCCATCGTTCCATCAAATGCATCAACTAAAACAGATGCAAGCAAAATAAATGCACCGGTGGTCATTTTTCCGAGCGCGAGATAATATGCGCCGACCGTTGTGCCTGCTAAACCAAGCAATGTAATGGTGTTGGGATGTAAGCCTGTATTATTTAAAAAACCACCAATTGAATCTAAAATGCTTTTGAAGATGATTCTTAATCTATCTGTAAATGTGGGTTTGGGATTCAATATCGTTTCCTCATTTATTATTTTTGAGAGTCTTCTTCATCCAAATCTTCTTCACTGACTAATACTTCGCGTTCTTTGCCGCCACCTTGTGATGGTCCGACAACTCCCATTTTTTCTAACTCATCCAGTAAACGCGCGGCACGTGGATAACCAATTCTTAATCGGCGTTGTAATAATGAAGCAGAAGCACGTTGGCTTTGACGAACAATCGAAATAGCTTGTTCGATTAAACCATCATCTTCGTTTTCATCAGGTTCTTGTAACAGTTTTTCCCAAGGTGGAACTTCATTTGCTGGCATATCACTATTTTTACGCCAGTGGTCAATCAATCTTTCAATTTCCATGTCGGTGATTAACACACCTTGTGCGCGGACGGGATTGCCAACTTCTGGGTTTAAGAAGAGCATGTCACCACGCCCAAGCAATGATTCGGCGCCGGTGTAGTCTAAAATCACACGGCTATCAGTTCCTGATGCAACTGCAAATGCCAAACGAGCTGGGAAGTTGGCTTTGATTAAACCTGTGACTACATCTGTTGAAGGTCTTTGAGTTGCAACAACCAAATGTATGCCTGTAGCGCGCGCCATTTGAGCAAGGCGTACTAAATTATGTTCAGTTTGGTCTGGAGCAGACATCATTAAGTCTGCGAGTTCGTCAATCAAAACAACAATGCGAGGTAAAGGAACTGCATCATCTTTACGAGTCAATTTACGATTGTAAGCATCTAAATCACGCGCATGAGCCGACTCAAGCAAACGATAACGATGTTCCATTTCCACAACCACCCAACGAAGCACACCTAAAATTCTATCCAGTTGCGTTTCAACTTTTCCGTATAAATGTGGCAAACCATTAAAACGAATCAACTCAACCATTTTCGAGTCAATCATCACCATACGCAATTCTTCTGGTGTATTGTTCATGGCTAAGCATGCCGCAATGGCTGTAATACAAACTGATTTACCCGAACCCGTTGAACCTGCAATTAACAAATGTGGCATACGAGATAAATCTGCGTTTAATGGATTTCCAGAAACATCACGCCCTAATGCTAAATTCAAAGGTGCGCCACGTTTATAAAACGAATCCGATTCAAGCAAGGCACGCAAACGCACCATAGAACTATTTATATTCGGCACTTCAATACCGACATACGGTTTGCCCGGCACAGGTGCTTCAATACGCAAGCGTTGAGCCGATAACGCCAACGCCAAATCTTTTTCAAGCGATGCAATTTGTGCCACACGCACTTTCATTTGTTGCACATCTTCTTCATCGGTGCCGGGCTTTTTGATAAAGCCCGGTTGCACAGCAAATTGCGTCACAGATGGACCCACACGATAACCAATCACTGTAGCAGGGATACCAAATTCAGAAAGCGTTTTCATAATCAAACCAGCGGTTTGATTTATAGTGCGTTCATCTGCTCGGACGGTTGAATCTCCGAGCAAAATGCCCAAAGGAGGTAATTCATCTGAACGTGGCGGTGGCTTGAGAGATTTCTCTTCTTTTTTGTTGGAGGATTTTAATGATGTACGAAACTCCGGCGGAATGGCTGGCGCTTTCTTTTTTGATGTTGCCGGCGTTTTCTCTTTTTCGACTTTTTCTTGTTTCGCTTCTTCCTTAAGTGGAGCTGATACATAAGCCTGAGAAGAATCTCCCGCCAAGTTGATTAAGTACAACTCTAGCCAACTCCAAAAGCCAAAGCCTGTGGCAAGCGAAAGTAACCATAAAACAAATAATATCAGTGTACCAATGATGGAACCTGTCCCATTCCATAACAAGGTGACGATACCCCAGCCTAAACGTCCACCGTCCATGCCGGATTCTGCGCGGAATAAGTCATTGCCGAAGAGAACAGCCATCATGCCTAAGGTTAAGAGAGAAGCGATTTCGAGGGCGATGATTCGAATCCACTTTACGTCTTGTGTGTCACGGCGGAGAAATGTATATCCAAGATATCCAACGCCAAATAAAATAAAGACACATCCCCAGCCAAACCATAAACGAAGTTCAATAGCAATTCGTGATATTAGAAAACCTTCAGTGTAGCCAAATGCCGCCAGCAAAAAGATAATAGCAAGTGCAATGATGACAACACCAAGCCCATCGATTAAAAAACGCCCAAATTGCGAATTGAAACGCGCGAGTCTATCAAGCCAATCATTTTGAATTGGCATTTGACTTTGTTCGTATCGCTTGTTACGTTTTGGAGAAGATGGCATTCGTTATTCAAGCCTCATGCTTAAACCCAAACGATGATGTTTTGAATCAAGCGTTATCACTTTTACTTGCACTTCTTCGTTCTCTTTCAAAATTTCACTTAATTGTTTACCTTCAGTGTGTGGAATTTCAGAAACATGAATCAAACCTTCCACTTCAAATTGATTCAATTTTGCAAACGCACCGTATGTTAACACACATGAAATATTTGCTACATGCACTGAACCAATTGGCATATTTGTTTCAGCATTCAACCACGGATTCGGTTTCAATCGTTTCAAACTTAATGCCACACGACAACGCTCTGCCGATAAACCTAACACCTGCGCTTCAATTTTATTTCCAATTTTCAAAACTTGTGATGGATGTGTAACACGTCCCCAAGATAATTCTGAAATATGAATCAAACCTTCCGCGCCACCTAAATCAATAAATGCGCCAAAATCAGTAATGTTTGTAACAACACCTTGCACAACTTGCCCTTCACACAATGAACCAAATAATTTTGTACGCTTGCCTGATTCAGTTTGTGCAGCTCGTTCTGAAAAAACAACACGATCATCTTGCGGCGTGCATTCAATAATTTTTAAATTTAATGTTTTACCAAGATACGCTTCAAAATCAATCTCAGCATTTTCTTTTTGGCAAAATTCAATCAAATGCGAAAAAGGCACGAAGCCATACAAATCTGTGCTTTCAACCAACAACCCACCGCGATTATGCCCCGTTACATTTAGTTGCACAATTTTATCTTGTTGATATAACTCTTTTGCCTGATTCCAATTGATGGAAATCTTTTTCGCCTCATCCTTAACGTGGACATGATTCGGCATCGTGAGACATTCTTCTTCCGCCAACACAGATTCCCACCAGCCTTCATCAATGATTGGCATCAAATCCTGTTCGCGTGATTTTTCTTCAACCATGCGCTTCTCCATTATTGATTCTGCAATTCCGTTTCCATTTCAAGAATTGTTTTGGCAACGGCTTCAATCGCGATTCTTTGTTTGCGGTATAAATCCGCTTCAGACATTGCCAAACGTGCGGCAACATCACGCACTTTACGACCTTCAATAAATTTCATTTCCAAAATGTTGTACAAAATCCATTCGGTTGTAAATTTTCTATCACCACGCGGTTTCACTTGGTCAACCGCACGGCGTAATAATAACCGCAAAGCGTTGGCAGGGTTGCCATCTTCTTGTGTGATTAAGTCTTGTACTACTTGTAACTTAATCAATGGATTATTTGTAAATTTCGGTCCGCCCCAATAATGTGTTAACGCATCTTTGACCCAGTTTGCTAAATCGGCTTCTTGCAATGCTGATTCTTCTGCTAATAAATTAACACGCGAATCATATCGCCCGACAGCACGCATACGTTGAATCATTTCTACTTGCGGCTGAATATCTGCCAACGAACGAAATACGCTTTGTTGTAATTGACGGTCTTCCAAAGCAATCGCGGCACGGTCAGCAAGTAACCATAAGGCTTCGCGTTGGTCATATTCCATATTTTTTTGTTTGTCATTGTGTGCCACACCCAGCAAACCTATCAATGGTGGCATCTCGTCTCTATCCATACTAGAGGTTCTACGGCGGAATAAAGGCAATATCCAAAAATTTCCCCATTGAAATTCATGGCGCGGGTCACCATTGACGTGATTCAATGCTTCTGTCAGCCCATCTTGGTCTAGCATAGAGCGATTGCCCGCCACAACAATTGGGGATAATGTCTCATCATCTAATGCGGCAACGAATGCAGAAGGCGATTGCAAATGATCTCTCACCGCCGCTAGAATTGCTTCAAGGAATTGATGCAAGTCACTTTGTGTTAGTAAACGTTCTTCTATATTTTGAAGCAGAACTAATTCTTTACGGTCTCGCCCAAAAAATAACCATCGTTCCCAAAGTGGAGCGGCAAATGTAATGGCATGTTCCATAAGCAATACCATTGCAACAACTGTAAATGGGACAAAGGCATTATACGGCGTGCCGAAAAATTCACCGCCTCGACGAACTACGGTCATCATGGCTAATGTCGCGGAAGCAGTGACTGGTCCACGCATAATCCATTTGAATAAACGACTCTTAATCACACGGTCGGGCCATGAGACTCCAAAGAAAGCGACTGCGTAAGCCATCACAACCACTAATACAGCAACGATGACATTGATAACTGTAGCGGTCGACCAAAAAATATATTGATGTTGAGCGGCAAAACTATAACCAAACATCAAGTATGGGAATGAGCCTAATGCCGGCGCGGTGGCACCAGCCATCAGGTAAATCATGCGGCGGCGACCGGAACGAGTCAACATCAAGCTATAAGCACGGACGAAGTTAATCCCTGCCCATATCATGGCAGAGATGTAGAAGACTGTAAAAATTTCTGTCCAAACTGTGCGCTGAAGGTATGGGGCGGGTTGTCCGTTGGGGACAATATCACCGAGTAAATTTCCAGTTCCAAGCAAAATCAAAAAACCACATGCAATTGCATACATCATACGAACTGCAATGCGTCTGCGTCCGCGTGATGGGCGACCTGCTGTTACTAACAGTGCATCTGATAGGTGTAAATATGCGGCTGGTAAAAAAACTAAACCAAACCATTGCAATCGCATCAAAACATCACGCGCACGAATAGAGACAGAATTATCTTGCAGGGCTTTGGCTGTAAATACAACCACAACACATAATAGAATAATTGCGAATGAACGAGCAACTCTATCTCTTAAGTTGAATGAG
>DQGV01000038.1:0-5721 GCA_003524705.1 Anaerolineae bacterium
TAAGTTAAAACAATTAAATGGTGAAGCAAAATAATAAAACATCCCGCAAATTGCGGGATGTTTTATTCAATCGTGTCTTGTGGGCGCGTAATTGAAAAATAAATTACATTTTTTGTTTCATCTTTCAAACGGTTTTCATGGGCAGGGCGAAAGCCCGGCACCCATATAATTTTATCGCCTGCACATAAGAGGGGCCAGCGATCACGCGCACGTTGCGGCACTTTTTCATTGACAAAAAAATCTGATATTTTTTGCGTATGACCATCCATGCCCAATGGAGAAAAATGGTCACCCATTCGCCTCACCCTTAATTCAAATTGTTCGGGTAAACCTTCAGCATCTAACCACACCTGATACGGGTCATCATTCTCTTTGGCTTGTTCTTTTGCTAACGTGGGTAAACGCCAATGTTCAGAGGTGAACTTCCAGCCACCTGCCAAAGAAATTTGATTTGAAATAGAAACTGAAATGGATTCAGCACTTGGCATTTGGGGCCAAATATCAAATGGCAATTCTGCATTAGATGTAGCAATATAAATTAAATTGGATTCTCGAACCAAGCACAAGCCACCTTTCAAATCTACATTGACAGAAGCATCGGTCGAGTTAATCACTTGAACGGCACGCTCTAGTGCCTGAAAACTGACATCTGTGTTTGGGCGTAGAATCCGCATGGCGTGCTTGACCAAGTTTCGTTGTAGTCCTTTTGAAGCGGATGAAAGTCGAGTTACATCAAAAGATAAAAACATCTCATCGGCTTCAACAAGCATCTCATCCCATGCCACTTGTAAAGATTCGACAATAAATCCATAATCACTTTTCAAAGATTGTGACATACGCACAACGGCTTCACGAAATTTTGGATTATAAGTTTCTAGAGTAGGGATCAAAAGATGACGAATTCGATTGCGTTGAAAGTTTAATGAATCATTGGTTGAATCATAATGTGGGCGCAAACCATTGACGGCGCAATACACAACTGTTTCTTCACGCCACACATCTAACAATGGTCGAATGACTGGAATTTCAGGATCAAAAGTTTTGATGATAGAACGATACGACATGCCTTTCAAACCGTTCATACCACTACCACGTAAAAAGTGCATCAAGATAGTTTCCACTTGGTCATCTGCTGTATGACCCACCGCAACGGCTTGAGCTTTATATTTTCGTGCCAGTTCAAACAGAAAACGATACCGCAAATTACGCGCGGCTTCTTCAACTGATAATTTATTTTTTTCAGCATGGGCTTGCACGTCTGCACCATCAATCACACAACGCAACATCAAACGAGTTGCAGTTTTTTCCACCATGCGCGCATCTACTTGTGAGTCAGGTCGTAATTTATGGTCAAAATATGCCACAATTATTTGATAACCTGCTTGGCGTATTACTTCCATTAAACACAAGCTATCAGGTCCCCCAGACACACCGACAATAATTGGTTTGTCTTTGACAAGCCCACATTCTTTTTCAAGAATTTTTTCGACAGATTCAATCATGATTAAATTTGATACAGTTCAACTAACACGCCACCCGTTGACTCAGGATGAATAAAAGCATATTGTTTGCCATCATCCGCTTTGCGTGGTTCTTCATTGATTAATCGTATATTTTTTTGTTTAAGTTGAGATAACATACCTGCAATATCATCCACTTGCAAGCAGATATGATGCATTCCTGCGCCACGCTTGGCAAGATATTTTGCAATACCAGAATCATCTGTGGTCGGCATCACCAATTCAACTTCGGCACCATCTACTGGCAAAAACGCAACCTGAGATTTTTCGGCAGGCACATCGCGTAATTCATGCAATTCCATTCCTAAAGCATCACGCCAAAAAGCGAGTGATTTTTCCATGTCTTCAACCACAACAGCAACGTGATGAATTGATTTTATTTTTGGCATTTATGTCTCCACTTATCTCAAAATTTCTAAAGCAATCGGCAAGGCAAGTTTTGCCCATTCAGCATACATTTTTCCAGAAGGATGCAAACCATCTGGCGCGATTAAATCAGCATCATTGACTGCTTCGCGGGAGATAGGCGTAACATCTACATAAGCGATGCCTAACTTTTCTGATTCTTCTTTATTAATTTGATTAAACGCATCAATCTCAGTGGCAATTGTTTCTGCATCTCGACCTCGAGCAAACGGGGTGACTCCCCAATCTGGAATCGAAACGACAAAAACTTTGTTTTTGTCTCCACCAGCATATTCAACTGCTTTATTTAATAAGAAAACAAATTCTTGACGACATTCTTCTTTATCATATCCACGATATTGGTTGTTGACGCCAATTAATAAAGAGACCATATCGTATGGCGGTGTGAGCGTTTCTTTTTGAATGCCCTCCCATAATTCAGAAGTCGTCCAGCCTGTGCGGGCAATAATTTTGACCTCAACATCTCCGCCGATTAGTTCAGCCAATTGATTGGGCCAACGTTCATTTTCAGGCACACTTTCACCAATGGTGTATGAATCACCAAGTGCAAGATAACGAATTGTAGAATTTGAAGGAACCGAATCAGGGGTTGTCGTCACAGAGCCTCCACAAGAGATGAGAAATAGAAAAACAAGAAATATACTAAATTTATTTTTAAACATGCCCTGATTTTAATGCAACAAAGCCATTCTAGCGAATGGCTTTGAGCATTATTTTTGAAGTCATTTTTTTATAGTTTGCATAAAAATTTCAACGGCTTTAGGGTCAAAATGGGTGTTATTGAGGGAATAAATATGCTCAATTACCCTGTCTTCGATCCATGCTTGGCGATAGGGTCTATCAGAACGTAAGGCATCCCACACATCCACAACCGCAAATAAACGCGCAGATAACGGAATCTGCTCACCATGCAACCCACGCGGATAGCCACTGCCGTCCCATTTTTCGTGGTGGCAATATGGAATGTCTAATGCAGGGTGCAAATAATTAATTGGCAATAATAATTCATAAGCATACGTTGGGTGCATACGCATAATTGACCACTCTTCAGATGTCAACTTATCTGGTTTGAGCAAAATATTATCAGGGATGCCCATTTTGCCAATGTCATGTAACAAAGCACCACGCCGCACATGGACTAGTTCATTGCTATTCATACCAGCCAAGCGAGCAAGTTTTAGCGTCATTTGGGTAACGCGTAACGTATGACCTTCTGTTTCTTTGTCACGCAAATCCAAAGCATGAGACCAACCTTCAATAGTTGTATCATAAGCAAGCGCAAGGTCTAAATTCGAGCGTTGCAATTCTTCAAATGATTTCACGCTATCAATTGCCATAGCGGTTTGCCCAGCCAACGTCTCAAAGAAATCAATCCAATCTTGTGAGGCTTTAAAGGGTCGGCGGAAGATAACATTGAAAACGCCGATCAGGTTTCCCTTGACGATAAGAGGCGTGGAATAAACAGCGCGTCCATCTTCGTGGATAATTGCTGACAAAAATGGGTCATTCGATTCATCTTCATCAATCATATCTATAAAAACTGTGCGACGCTCTAATGCGGCTTTGCCATTTATGCCATCATCGAGCCTTGAAATGAACGATTGCATTTCTTCGGTGTGATTGCCCGTGACTGCAATGGTTTCAAGCATCATCATCGATTGATTAAATAATTCGATTTGTACAATATCTACATGCAAACGCATTTTTGCTTCATCAAGTACAGTTCGCAATGTTAAACGCAAATCCGTTGTGCCAAGAATGGCAAGGTCAATGGCGCGTAATGATTTCAAACGGAAAAGTTGTTGTTGAATGGCTTCTTCTGTGCGTTTACGTTCGGTAATATCTACCGAGAGAATAAACAAACCTTCAGCCACAGGTTCAATGCTTAACTCAAACCAACCCGATTGACCGTCTGGATATACAAATTGATTTTCAATGCGGGCAGGTGTGCGTTCTTTCATACAATTACGCAACGTATTAAACAAAGGTGTTTCATCAATGCCGGGGTACACTTCTATCATCGTACGCCCAACCAATTCATCTTTTGTTACATGCCCCTGATTTGCAACGACATCATTCACATATAAATAACGCCAATCGAAACCAATAATCTGGCAACCCTCTAGCATGGTATCTAACACACGCACATATTTTTGATTAACTTCTATCAATTCATCGGAACGCTCTCGCACTCTTTTATCTAATTCTTGATTCAATTGATGCAATTCATCTTGTGCAATGCGGCGTTCATGCACTTCACGATTCACAAAATAAAAAGAAGTAAACAACAATAAGACACTCACGAGTGCCGCAGAAGTCATTGCTATTAGCGTGTTGCGCAAATATGTCGAAGACATATCTGACCAATACAAAAGCAAATCATTTTCTGCCATTTCCATTTCAATGATGATTTGACGAATCGCATCCATGGTCTCTTTGCCTGTGCCGCTTAAGATAACCTCTTGAGCAGATTCAAAGCCCGCTTCTTGTCTTAGACGTACCACCTGCTCAATGACCCTCAACCTTTCATCTACAAGTGGCATGAGGTCTTGTAATCGTGTTTGTTGTTCTGGCTTATTTGCCGTAAGGGATTGTAGTTCTGCTAAATGCTTTGTTACGCCTGTTTCTGGGTCAATTGCGTTGTAATACGGTTCAAGATATGTTTCATCACCAGTAATGACGTATCCCCGTTGGGCGGTCTCTGCATCTACAATCAGAGTTAAAGTTTCTTCTAATTTGGCTAAAGTTAATAACGTCTGGCTAATGTTTGTATTGCTGTTTATCAGCGTCGTCAAATTGACGAACGAAAACATTCCCGCTATGAGCAAAATTGTGATGGCAATAACGAAGGCTAGATTTGAAAAATTACCTGTAAGGAAGCGTTTCATCAAGTCAAATTTTGTAGTACGAAGATAAACTACAAGATGCTGAGACGAATTATCTTCTATGTAGGCTTCAAAATAGGCTTCAAATGTAATAGCAAAAGATTAATTAAACGTGAAATGCACTCTAGTACTTTGGTTTACCTCGCCCAAAGCAAAGTTGGAATTTTGGCAATTTTTCCCCACTTGCTCAACGAAGCTCGGCGAGTGAAGACATCATAATCATTTTTTTCAATTACATCCAAAATGCCTTCATAAAAAACAGAGGCGGCACGAATGGCAAGTTGACCTTCGCGTTCAAGCAAATCAATGCCAGGCTTTGAGTCTTTGTATAAATGGCGAGTGCGATTAATCTGAAAACGCATAAACTCACGCCAATTTTCGGTCACTTTTCCTTGAGCAATATCGTTTTCTGAAATGCCAAATTGCTCTAATTCTTCACTAGGGAAATATAAACGCCCATTTCGATAATCCTCCCCTACATCACGCAGAATATTTGTCATTTGTAGGGCAACGCCTAATTTAATGGCGTACGGAATCGCTTCTGTACTTTTGAAGCCAACAATGTACATACTCATCAAACCAACGGTGGAAGCCACGCCATAACAGTATGTAGCCAGTTCGTCGAAGGTTTGGTAGCGAGATTCGTTCAAATCGCGGGCAACACCATCAATGAGTTGCAAGGCGTAATGGTGCGGGATGTGGTATCGGGTTAAAGTATCTGCCCACGCGAGAGCAACCAAGTCGCCCGTAGGAGGCGAAGCGGTTTTCACAATCTCACGCCAATAATTTAGTTCAAAGTCTCTATCTTTTTTGTAGTCAATTTCATCCACAATATCATCTACAGTGCGGCAAAAAGCATATAAAGCCCGAACGGCTGAGCGTTTTTCTTC
>DQGV01000038.1:6071-6475 GCA_003524705.1 Anaerolineae bacterium
GAAAAGAAGGGTTTGGCTTGCGGGTGCGGGTGAATATGACCTGCTAGGTCTAACAGCCTGCTTTCCCATTGGGTGGTGGTTTGCATAAGTTTCTCCTGGTCGAAATAATCTGAACTGCCCATATCAATCTTTTTGAATTTTACGGGATTTATCAGATTTGTCAAGGTTTTGCAAAACTAAATCTTGACAAATTATAGACATTGTGTAGAATAGAACTATTCAAGGAGATTTTTATGAAACCTACCGCTTTGGTAATTGGTGCTGGAATTGGCGGAATTGCCACCGCCGCCCGCCTCGCAAAAAATGGATACGATGTGACTGTTTTGGAAAAAAACGATACGCCTGGCGGTCGTTGCAATCAATTTATTGAGGAAGGTCACCGCTTCGATATTGGTCCCACCCTG
>DQGV01000143.1 GCA_003524705.1 Anaerolineae bacterium
CTTCTAACCCATTACTCGGTGTAGATGGTTTCTACTTCAACCCGAATAGTGAAAATACCGAAGCCGCTATTGAAGTTGCTTTATATTTGAGCAACACCGCTTCACAAACTTTGATGATGAACGATGCTGGTCACGTTCCTGCCAACACAACTGTTGAAGTAACCGACCCACTCATTCAAGGTTTGCTCGATGCCTTCTCAACTGCTTACTTCCGCCCACAAGTTGAATCAATGGGTAACTATTGGGGCAACTTCTGCGGAACCGACCAAGTATTTGATGCTGGTACACCAGCCGCAGATTGGGTCGCAACTGCCTTTGAAGGCGCAACCAAGTAATTTAGTTTTATAATAGCAATACAGGGAGCGGACAAGGGAACTTGTCCGCTCTTGCTATCATTAATTTATCAACCTGTAAGTGACATGTGAGGAGACCTTCTCATGGCAATTGCAAAATCGAAACCAAAACGTAACAAGGGGCAACTATTACCGTACTTATATTTATTGCCCGCGTTCTTAGTCATGGGGGTCATCACGTTTTACCCTTTAATTTATCAAATCATTGTTTCATTTACGAACTTTGAAACTCAACATCTTTTGCTTGGATTAAAGTCACCAGAACTTGAATTTGTCGGCTTCAAAAATTATATTGACATTTTCACAGCCGCTCTACCTGTTGAAAATTTCAATTTTTTTCGCGTCCTAACCTTTAACTTTTGGTGGGCACTCAGCAATGTCTTTTTGCATGTTCCTGCAGGCGTATTAATTGCCACCATCTTGAACACTGAAGGGCTATGGATGAAGCGTATCTATCGCGCTTTATACATTTTGCCCGTTGTGGTGCCTCCGCTGGTGGTCGCCGTTGTATGGACGAACATCTTCGATGAACGTTATGGTGCCATGAATCAATTGCTGGCAATTATTGGCGGCTGGTTTGGAAACACTGACCCTGTTTTCATCCGTTGGTTTGAAGATGTAAAACCGCCTATTCCTGGATTTTTACCTGGTGCCCCACTGACGCTTGCTTACTACGCTATGATGATTGCAAACTTCTGGCTGGGCTGGCCCTTTATGTCTGTTGTGGCCACAGGTGCATTACAAAGCATTCCAAAAGATTTATACGAAGCCGCAGAAATTGATGGTGCCACAAGCACACAACAATTTTGGAATATCACCGTTCCATTATTACGCCCTTCTATGATTCCTGCCGCAGTATATGGCTTTACACTTTCATTTAACTTATTTAATTTCGTATTCTTTATGACGGGCGGCGGACCTGCTCGCTCCACAGAATTACTAGTGACATTCGCCTACAACCTTGTGCGAAATTTACGCTGGTATGGTGTTGCCGCCGCATTTGCAGTCATCATCTTTGTTGTAGCACTCATCGTTTTCCTTATCACCAACCGTATTACACGCGCTACACAAAATTATCAAGAAGGTTAACATGGCAAACATTACTTCTGAAAAAAAGAATCCTATTGTTCGCTTCTTCAATATGAACACATCTGGTCAAACCAGTGGACGTAACCTGCCCTTATGGCGACAATTGCTTTTACAAATTGTTTGTCTCGCCATTCTCGCTTCCGTCATGTTCCCCATTATGTACATTGTCACAATGTCATTTAGTTCAAAGACTACCAGACCTTCCCAACTTGAATTAATTCCCAAAGAAATTTCATTTGTCGCCTATCAACAAGTATTAGATAAACCCACCGCCAACCCAGTCACATTCCCTGAATTGCTCAAAAATAGTTTCACCCTTTCGGCAGGTGTAGGTGTTGTTGCTCTATTAATTGCGGTTTCAGCCGCGTATGCTTTTTCACGTTTCAAATTCAAAATGCGTGAAGTGCTCATGGTGTTGGTATTCATTCCACTACTCATGCCAGCCGTAGGTTTGAGCACACCACTCTATCTATTAATGAATCAAATACAAGTAAAAGAATGTAAAGATAAAAGCATCGCTGTTCAACCATTCACATATTGTGATGACCGCAAAGGCAAATTGGAATTTAACCTACGCGATTCACTTTGGGGCGTTGGCATCGCCATGACCGCCTCCGCATTACCTTTTGCAGTCTGGAATCTCAAAGGCTATCTTGATACCATTCCAAAAGAATTAGAAGAAGCCGCCGCCATTGATGGTGCAGATGCAAATCAAACATTTTGGAAAATCGTCATACCACTGGCGGTGCCACAGCTTGCCGTCACATTTTTCTTGGGTTTCATTGGGCATTGGCAAGAGTTTGTGCTAACTTGGCTTTTCCTATCACAACCTGAAGATTACACTCTCGCCATGACGCTTTACAACATGACAGGTCAATACGCCAACAGCGTGCCATGGAATCGTTTCGCCGCGATGGCTGTTATCGTCGCACTTCCTGTTGCCGTTGTTTACATTGCCCTGCAAAGACAAATCGTCGGCGGCATTACATCAGGCGCAGTTAAAGGTTAATTTTTTTCAAAACAAAATCTTTTCCTCTTTCTTCTTTCATTAGAAGAGAGAGGAAATTTTTTATAATAGATATTTATGACTCTTCGACATTTATTCTCGCTGACATTGATTCTGCTCCTCATCGCTTGCGCCTCACCCTCAGGGACAATTGATACTGTTACCCCAACATTATCTACACCTGAAACCGAATCTCCAGATTGGTGGCACACTGCTATCTTTTACGAAATCTTCGTGCGTTCATTCTATGATTCAGATGCAGATGGTATCGGTGACTTTAACGGCATCACCCAAAAATTAGACTATCTTGAATCGTTAGGCATTAACGCAATTTGGCTTATGCCGATTCATCCATCCCCTTCTTATCACGGCTACGATGTGATTAATTATTACGCTGTCAACACTGAATACGGCACGATGGATGATTTTAAGAATCTACTCAATGAAGCGCATAAAAGAGAAATTCGCATCATCATTGACTTGGTAATTAATCACACATCTAGTGAGCATCCATGGTTTAAGGATGCAAATGCAAATCTTGATTCGCCATATCGAGATTTTTATGTATGGTCAAATGAAACGGGTGTCGGCAATTGGCATCAAGGACAAAATGGTTATTATTATGGCTACTTCTGGGGTGGAATGCCTGATTTGAATTATCAAAACCCAGATGTGACTACTGCTATATTAAACATCACAGATTACTGGCTCAATGATATTGGCATTGATGGCTTTCGGATTGATGCCGTTAAACATCTGATTGAAGAAGATGGCAAAGTAGAAAATACACCTGCCACCCACGAATGGCTAAAAGAATTTTTTATTGCTTATAAAGAAAAAAATCCACAAGCCTACACGATTGGTGAAGTATTTGGCGCAGGTTCATCCATTGTTAAACAATACACAGGCACTGAACTTGACCACATCTTCAATTTTGAAATGGCGTATGGATTTGTAAACAGCACCAACGGCGGAGCAAATTCTGGTGTTAATAGTGCTATCAAATTTGCATATCAAGATATGCCCGATTTTAATTTTGCTACTTTCTTAACCAATCATGACCAAAATCGCGTCATGTCTGTCTTCAATGGGAATGTAGATAAAGCAAAAATGGCTTCGTTCTTAATGCTTACATCTGCTGGCACGCCATACATTTATTATGGGGAAGAAATAGGGATGCAAGGCGAAAAACCAGATGAAGATATTCGCTTGCCCATGCAATGGAGTGCTGACGAGTTTGCAGGATTTTCAACAGTGCAACCATGGAGAAATCCATACAAAGATTCAAATAATCCGCAGTTTGACTACACGCAGATTAATGTTGAATTGCAAACTGGCGATTCCACTTCCCTACTTGAACATTACAGGACTTTGATTGGACTTCGTAAATCAAACTCTGCATTACAAACTGGTGACACAATTTTGCTAGAGACGAATAATTCTGGTATATATGCCATCTTGCGGAAAGATGCAAATGGCACATTTTTGATTTTGGCAAATCTCAAAGATGAAGCAATCACTGATTATGCAATTGAATTTGAGGGTGCACAATTAGCAGAATCAATCGTCAGTGTGGAGACTGTGTATGGCGAGAATCAAGCCGCCCCGATAGAAAGAAGCGGCGAAACATTCATCTATAAACCATTTGAAAATTTAAATCCGTATGCAATGTATATCTTAAAATTAAATCAATAGAGGAAACAATGACAACTCCAACATGGGTGAAAGACGCAATTTTTTATCAGATTTTTCCAGACCGTTTTGCAAAAAGTGATTTGAACCCCGCCAGAAATTTACCATTTGAAAGTTGGGATTCTGCACCGACGCATTATGGATTCAAAGGCGGTGATTTATATGGCGTGATTGAGAAGTTGGATTATTTAAAAGACTTGGGAATCAATGCTATTTATTTCAATCCAATTTTTGCTTCAGCATCGAATCATCGTTATCACACTTTTGATTATTACAATGTTGACCCGCTACTTGGTGGCAATGATGCCTTGAGAAAATTATTAGATGAAGCCCACAAAAGAAATATTCGTGTGGTGTTAGATGGTGTTTTCAATCATGCTTCGCGTGGATTTTGGCAATTTCATCATGTATTAGAAACTGGCGCGGCTTCACCATATAGAGATTGGTTTCATTTTGATGAAGAACGTTTGAAAGGAAAAAAACATTGGGGAGCGTATCCTACTCATCACGAAGACCAATTGTTAAAACATGAAGATAGTTTGACTGCGATTGGATATCGCGCGTGGTGGAATTTACCTGCGCTTCCGAAATTTAATACAAACAATGCTGGCGTGCGCGACTTTTTATTTGATGTAGCCGAGTTTTGGATTAAGTTTGGCATTGATGGCTGGCGTTTGGATGTGCCTGCTGAAATTGATGATGATGAATTTTGGCGTGAGTTTCGTAGGCGTGTACGAAATATAAATCCGGAAGCATACATTGTTGGTGAAATTTGGCATGAGGCACAGAGATGGTTACAAGGTGACCAATTTGATGCGGTGATGAATTATCTCTTCACGGCTGTTTCGCTTAACTATTTTGCTGGTAAGCATTTGAATATGAATGTGATTACGCAAGCAGGCGGTTTCAAAGACCGCGTCCATGAGATGCATGCCCATTCTTTTGCTGATGAAGTTGACCGTATTTTGAATTTGTATCCGCACGATATTACATTTGCACAATTAAATTTGTTAGATAGTCATGATATGCCGCGTTTTCTATCTTGTGTAAACGGTGATAAAAATTCGTTGAAACTCGCGTGGCTATTTATGTTTACACTGCCCGGTGCACCCTGTATTTATTATGGTGACGAAATCGGTGTAGATGGTGGGCATGACCCTGAATGTAGAAAGTCATTTCCATGGGATGAGAATAAATGGGATAAAGATTTACTTAATTATGTCAAAGCCTGCATTGCATTAAGAAAAGAACACAAGTCATTGAGGCGTGGAGAATATAAAAGATTGTACGCCGAAGGTGATGTAATGGCTTTCTCTCGTGAGGGAGATGGCGAGAAGATTATTACAATATTCAATGTGGCAGATGAAGAAAGAGCAATTCATTTGGAAGTTGGGAATAAACCAAAGGTGTTATTTGGTCAACCGAAGATTACAGGTAATGAGATTAAATTAGCGGCGAGAAGTGGTGTTGTGATTAAGTAGGAAAGAAAAAGATATTAGATACTCAGAACTCCGAGGTCTTAAAGACCTCGGAGTTCTCTTATTAACATTTTTTGGCAGTTGTTTTTCAATTTTTGGGGGATAATAGAGGCAATAGGAGAAGCATAATGCAAAACAAGCCATCAGAAGAACGGCTGGCAAAAGGCGCATACAACTGGTTAAGAATATCACCATTCCTAACAATCATTACTTTATATATTGTTGCATCACTTGGGATTGGTGACTCAATATGTTACAGCGATTTATCTTTATGTGGTTACGGATTTGGTTTTTATATTACAATCGCGGGCTATATCAATATAGGGCTTGGAATTTTAGTCTCAGCACTTTGGCATCTCATTTTGCTTCAATATGTAAATAACAAAGATAGCGAATTTGTCCGCAAACATGGCAAACAAGCATTGACTTATGCAGGCATTCGCACAGCCGTTGCATTTTTTGGCGTATTGATAGATTATCTCCTCAATGGAGATGGCAGTCTAGCTTGTTTCATCATTATGATTCTTTTCCTTTTATGGCTTGCATTACCAAACTTGGGCATGGAAAAAATCGCTCTTCCGATCTAAGCAAACCCCAACATTTCGCGTGAAAATGCTCAAGTGCAACCAAACATTTCTGCCGAAGTACTATCAAACGAAGTGATTGACCTAACAAAAGAAAAAGCGGAAGAGAAAGAGATAAGCATGGAAAATAAACAATCACATCAAGAAATTTTAGATTCTATTCTTGCTAATTTAAAAAGTACAAACGACGCAGACCGCAAGCAAGCGATTGAACAATTAAGGGAAATTAACTTTAGCAGTCCAGCCATTCGCTCACTGTTGGAAAAAATGTCCCTGCAAGATTCAAATAACATCGTCAGAAAAGAAGCGTTAAAAGCATTGAGTCTGCCGTCAAATCAAGCCGTGCAAAAACATCTGATTGCCAATCAATTAGATAGAGGAATCCGATTTACGATTTTGAATGAAATCAAAAAATGGGTCAGCGATGGTTTATTGAATGAAGAAAATGCGGAAGTGATTCAAAGCCGTTATGATTTTGATTTTATCTCTACGCCTCAACCCAAAGTGACATCTGCTCCTACACCTCAAAAAATTTCTCAGCCTGAAAAAGTTGCAGAGCCAGAAAGACCTGCAGAACCCAAAGCCCCCGCCCCAACTTTATTACAAACATTGACGAGCGAAGCCAGCATCAAAGTGTATTTATATTTAGGCGCATTTTTTGTGATTGCCGCCGCCGCAATTTTAGGCGCAGTGATTGAAGAATTACGTTTACCAATTTTGATTTTGGGAACATTGTTATTTGGCGGTTTAGCGATTGGGATTAAGAAAAGATTACCTCAACCTAGTTTTGCATTGTTCATTGTGTTTTCATTTTTATTACCAATTACAGCCAACAGTATTGAATTAACTTTACGTGAAATTTTAGGATATGAATCTTTTGTTACATCTATTTATTGGGCAGTGATTTTATTGGTCATGTCTGCCATTTGGGCATTCGGCACAAAAATCTATGACTCAAGATTATTCAGCATCACCGCCTATGGTGCATTTGTGTTGGCATTAATCAACATCGCCAATGTATTTGATACTGAACCTGAAATTTATACATTGTTCGGAAGCATTGCCGCATTCGGTGGTTTAGCAGGCACATGGTTGATTAAGAAATGGAAAGATACAAACTTTGCTCTGCCTGTTTTTGCTTCATCACAATTAGTGCAATTAATTGTTTTATTTGCTTCATTCTCTATTTTCAGCATAAAAGTATTTGACCCCTCCAATTCAACTTTATGGTATCTCGTTCCGTTTTTTGTATGGCTTCTTGCTAGCCTTTATTATGTCGTTTCAGATAAGTTATATCCATTTGTTTTGTTTGCATGGGCAACAGCCGTTTCATTAATTCCAATTCCATTCTTCCTCGCCGCCACATTAGATTTAGAAAATGTAGGTTCAACCATTTTGTTATTGATTTGGGGAATTTTCCTGTCGGTTGCAAGTGAAATATTTAATCGAATCGAATCGCTTCGCAAATATAGTTTCCCATTCTTATTGGCTTCGTTCCCATCTTTTGTAATCAGCCTCGTCACTGGTTTTGTGTATGAAGCATGGCTCGGCATGGTCGCCTCGCTTGCGATTGCAATTTTGTTCACTGCGTTACACATCATCCGCACCCGTTGGTGGTTATGGACATTAGCTTTGGTCAATTTTGTGATTGCTTATTTTGCATTCTTCCAACTTGATTTCATTCAAAATTTAAATATCTTTATTGGGTATCAGATTCTTTTCATCGGTTTATTATTCCTGCTCCCTGATTTATTCCTAAAGAAAGATTGGAATGATACCCCTGAACAACGCTTGCCATTAAGAGTATTCGGCATTTTGCTTTCAGTTTCAGCAGTTTTTGTTTTCCTAGTAGAAAACGAATCAAGTTATGCCGCAATTTGTTTTGCAATCCTTACCCTTTTCACTGCCACTTATTCAATCGTATACCAAAAATCTTGGTTAGGTTATTTACCTGCTATCTTTTTACCAATCACAATTTTGTATGCAATAGATTATTTCAATCTCAACAAGTTTTGGCTTCCGATTTTCACTGGCTTAACATTTTTATATTTTATTTTTGGCATTGCCATTCGCTCCAAAGAAAATTGGTCATTTGTGTTTCGCAACACTGCTCTCACACTTGGCACAATTATCTCGTTCATTGCCTTCACCGAATCGAATCAAGCGAATGGTTGGTTTGCGTTTGGCATTGGTCTGTTGTTTATTGCCGAAATGATATTGCGCAAAAACGGTTTATTTGAAATTGGTGCGCCCACTTTCTTTAGCATCGCCGCCCTGCTCATTATGCAAGATTTTGAAGTCAATACTATTTCAACGCAACTTCTCATTCTTAGTTTGATATGGATTCTTTCGGATGTTCTGGCGCATTTATTTTATAAACATCCACGCCCATTGAATATGATTATTCGTGGCATCGGCGGTTTGATTGCATTAAGCAATTACGGATTTTTATTTTCAGAATCGGATTTAACTGCCACATTTGGATTCTTAATTTACGCGCTTCTGTGGCTGACCGTCAGCCTGTTGTATAAAAACCCGACTCTTTTCTACGCCTTTACATTGACCGTTCCAATCTTTGTCATATTCTTATTCCGCAATTTCGGTTTCACAAAATGGATTCATCCTGTGATATTGATTGCGTTGGTCTATTATGCTATCGGATTTGCATTACGAAGTTTGAATCGCTTCAAAGGTTGGGACTCAACTTTGTTATATAGCGGTTTGGGGCTAGGAGTCTTCGTCTCGATAGCCTCACCACTTATAGGCGGAGTTGATGCGGCGATTCCAGTTGCAGTAGCGGCTACCCTTTGGGCAGTCGAAGCGTTTAGTAAGAAAAATGCTTGGCTGGCATTCCCTGCCAATGGTTTGTATCTGATGTCATATTTTATTTTGCTGAATGAATTAAATGTGCAAGAGATTCAATTCTTCTCTATTGGCGCGGCATTGATTGGTTTGATTCAACATTATCTATTGACACGCTCCAATAGCAAAAGCGGCGCGTTTGTGATGGGTATGTTGTCACAACTTGTTTTGCTTGGCACAACCTATCTTGAAATGATTAATAAAAATGAATTATCTTATTTCTTTTTATTGTTCTTACAATCATTAGCAGTGCTTATTTACGGACTTGTGATTCGCTCACGAAGCCTGACCTTCTTCCCGATTGGGTTTGTGATATTAGGAGTCATTACAGTTGTTTATAGTGCTTTAAAAGATGTCGGTGCGATTTTCCTAATCGGCTGTACTGGTATTCTTTTATTGGGTCTTGGAATTTTGGCAGTGCTATTGCGCGAACGAATTGCAAAACTTGGTGAAAAGCTAAGTGACTGGGAAGCGTAAAGATTAGGCTAGTATGAATCCTAATCGCATTATTGTGTTTTTCTTTGTTATTACAACATTATTATTAGCAGTACTATATTTTTATTGGTATTGGATTTCACCAATTTCTGATGCATTTGAAACAGGAAGGTTTTT
>DQGV01000423.1 GCA_003524705.1 Anaerolineae bacterium
CTGGAAAAATATTGGCACGCCTTACATAATGCTCTTTCGATCCGATGTTCCAATTAGACCAAGTGAATTCACGATGGAAACTATGGAACAAAATAGAAAATTATATGATTTTCTTAATGATTCAACCATAAAATCACAAATTGTTTCCCCATATGTTAGCATAGAAAATTTTAAAGAGATTTTCCGCAAATGGTTTTTCAAAATAGCCCAAAATGTAATAGAAGGCAAAATATCAAAACCTTCCCCAACTGAATATCAAGACGATAAGAAAATGATAGAAAGCCTTCATCTTGAAGGAACAGGATGGGCACCTTTTAACTATAATAGTTTGAAGCAATATTACGTTGAACTACCTGAAAATGAAGCAATTGCTTTTTTTGATGGACGCGACCCAAGCTGGGTAGAGTCCATATCGTCAAGTATTGCTCGTAGAGAAATAGTTACTAAAGTAAAAAATGAAATCATTAGAAAAGACACTACCTACCCATATATCGTTTTATTAAGAGGATTGGGTGGTGAAGGGAAATCAACAATACTACAACAATCCATTTATGAAGCGCTTGCTGAAAATCAACATATTTATGTTTTATGGCACGAAATTACAAATACAGATCTAACTATGGAAATTATTGAAGAACTTGCCAAAACAAAGTATGAATGGATTATTGCCTCTGATGATGCACATCGAATCGAGAGAGACTTAAGAAAAATTGTTCTTTGGATGAGAAATAAAAATGTTAGAAATATCCGTTTCTTGTTAACAACCAAAGACATAGATTGGAAAAATGTTGAAGCCGATAATTATGGCTGGGGAAGCAAGGCACATTTTAATCAAATTGATACTTTAGATTTGACAAAAGAAGATTCGCACAAAATAGTTCAAAAATGGAGCAAATATGGCGACAAAGGTCTTGGAAAACTAAAAGATAGCAAAAACGCAGAAGACGCGTTATTTGACCGAGCCCAAACTGAAAAGCAAGCACATAATTCATTGCTGGGTGCAATGCTGCAAGTTCGTACAGGAAAAACACTCCAAGAACATCTTAAGCCAGGCCTAAGTGATTTGGAGACAAAAAAAACTAGCAATGGTATTTCTTTAAGAGAAGCTATTGCTTATATATCAGCCTTACATGCGTACAACATCAAACTATTAACCCGGGAAATCTTAGCACATGCGTTAGATTGTCCAGAAGAAATATTATCAAATCAAATCATTAAACAACTTGGCAAAGAAATCATCGCAGGAAAATATATCTTAATTCGCCACGCTTCAATTGCGGAGGCCTACAAAGAAATACTTTCAGAAAATTATGATTTCTTTTTTATTACTAGAAAATTGATGAACTCAGCAATTCAGCTATTCTTACAAAGAAGGATGACATCAGAAGAAAATTACGAATGGACAAAATTAGCCAGAACAATATTCGTTGAAAAAGAAGACCGCGAAATGGGGATTGAACTTGCAAATGAGGAAATAGAAGCATACAAAGATAAAGACGGAAAACTAGATGCCTATACCATTACAAAACTTGCTTATTTATATGAAAAGTCAAATCAAATGCCTAAAGCAGTTAAAGTTTATAGAGAAAATTACGAAACCACAAGAGCTACAAGAGCATATTATTATGAATGGGCAGTTGCTGAGGGAAAAAGTCGTCACAACCACCTTGGGATTTGGCTAGCAGGTATATCAATATCAGATGGAATATATGAAAAAAATAGAGGTGATAAAAATGAAGAGCAAATTTATATTTCTCTTTCAGGCTTATCCGAATCTTTTAAGTATGCATTTAAGAAATCAAAAAAAATAGAATTTTTAAATGCTTGTTACTCTAGTGCAAAACTTGGATTACGAAGCCATCCCGATGAAAGAGCTAAAAAAAACCTACAAGTAAATAAAGATTTTTCAGAACAAGAAGGTGCACAGTCTTCTGGGAATGACATACTCACACTTATCGAGGGAGTAAAGTTAGCATGGTCATTTTATAAAGATGACCTAAGAGATATAAACACCTATGGCAATTTTCCAGATGTAATGCTCATTCCCGAAAAATTATCTTTTAAAACACTGGAAAATAAATTTAAGGCTAAATAGCAAATTCAAATTAACCACACAAGCAAACGTTTTCAGGAGTTATTTATGACCACTATTGACTTAACCATCCATAACGATAGACGTAAACGTGCCATTCAACGTGCCAAAGAAAAAAATATTATCATCCCCACCTATGCGCAAATGAAAGATCCAAGCAAAATTTCTGCAAAAGTGAAAGATGAATTAACCAAAATTGGATTATGGGATATTCATCCGCGAAATTTGTTTCGGATTAATTGGCATAATCAACCAACCGCTTCAGGCGGGACGTTTGGCGGAGTCAACTACCTCGAACTCCCCTCATCTTTGACAGGCGTGAAAGCACGCATCATTGCGATTGTCGGCAAATGGTTTCCGACAGGTGCGCATAAAGTCGGTGCGGCATTTTCATGTTTGGTGCCACGTTTAGTCACTGGTCAATTTGACCCGACGACTCAAAAAGCAGTCTGGCCCTCTACTGGAAATTATTGTCGAGGCGGTGCGTATGATTCTGCTTTACTCGGATGTGAATCAATTGCAATTTTGCCTGAAGGCATGTCTAAAGAAAGATTTGAATGGTTAGCAACTGTGGCAGGTGAAACGATTAAAACGCCTGGCTCTGAATCGAACGTCAAAGAAATTTTTGATAAATGTAAAGAGTTAGCCAACTCTGGGCAAGATTTGATGATATTTAATCAATTTGATGAGTTTGGAAATTACTTGTGGCATTTTGAAGTGACTGGCCATGCCATGGAAGAAGTGTTTAATCAAGTTGCTGGCAAACATGGACGTTATCGCGGCATGGCATCTGCAACTGGTTCAGCAGGCACAATTGCCAGCGGCGATTACATGAAAAAATTATTTCCTGATTCTAAAATTGTGGCGAGTGAAGCACTTCAATGCCCAACGCTTTTAGAAAACGGATTTGGTGCACATCGTATTGAAGGCATTGGTGATAAACATGTGCCCTGGGTTCATAATACAAAAAACACGGATGTGGTCACAGCCATTGATGATAATGCTGTTGTCAACATTGCTCGTTTATTCAATGAAGAAAATGGACGCGCATTCTTAGCGGAAAAAGGTGTACCTGAAAATGTGATTGCAAATCTGGATTTGCTTGGCTTCTCTGGGATTTCGAACGTTTTATCTTGTATCAAAACTGCAAAATATTATGAAATGGACGAGAACGATATTATGATTACAGTCCTCACAGACTCGATGGAACTATATCGCTCACGTTTGCATGAAATGCACATGGAATTTGGTGAATATTCTGAACGAGACGCCGCCGCAGATTTTGCCAGATATTTACATGGTCAATCCACAGATAATATGCTTGAACTTCGTTACACAGACAAGCGCCGAGTTCATAATCTCAAATATTACACTTGGGTTGAGCAACAAGGCAAAACGTATGAAGAAATCCAAGCGCAATGGTATGAGTCCAATTATTGGACCGACGTCCAAAAGCAAGCCGATGAAATTGATGAGTTGATTGTGGAGTTTAATAAAGAGGTCGGATTGGTCTAAATGGTCTAATAGGTCTTATTAGTCCAACAGGTCTAAATGGTCTGACTTGTTAGACTTTTCAGACCATTTAGACTAGTAAGATTTTTAACAATGCTCAAACCTACTGATTTAATTCTCGTTTGCTTAATCAAAACTCCGCGAGATTTGGAAATTGCGCGACTACTCGGCTGGTATCGGATTCCGCTCAGAACCGCACCAAAAGTTGTCAGTGTAGATTATGTCGCCTTTTACCAACCAAGCACATTTCAAGAAAGAGGCGGTCAAATTGAATTTATTGCTCAGGTGAGAGGGCATGAATTGACGACGCGGGCAGAACTTCTAAAAGATGAGGCAAATCATCCGAGAGCAAAAGAAGAATATTACAAAATCCAGTTGGGGAGTTTGGAAAAATTAAAAGAGCCAATCAAAACTGATAAATGGAAACGACTGACATTTTTATATTCAACTGGCGAGCATTTGCTGAATGCAAAAACTTTGAATGATTTGGTCGTGGAAGGCGAAGAACGAAATATTTTGTGGAAAAGCCTGCGTGAACGTGCTGAAAATGAGCAATTATATAAAGTGGATTTACCACCTGCCGATTTGCCACCCGAAGTGCTAATTGCTTTACTTGGAATCAAAGAATTAGGCTCAGATTATGCTTAATGTTTTACCACAGAGACCACAAAGAACACGGAGAAATCTCTTTAAGAATCTCTGTGAACTCGGTGTTCTCTGTGGTGAATGCTCTTAAACCTTGCAAAAAACATAGGCTGACCCGAAAGGTCTCCTTGATTCGAGGTCTTTTCAGTGATACACTTTAAGAAATGCCAGCAGATTTATTGTTCGTAACCCCCTCTGCCGCGTACGGCGAAACCATCCGCCGCACATTAGACGACACCAATTTTTATCGAGTCCATGTTGTCAACAACAAGGCTTCTGCTATTGTGCGGGCTGATGAAGTCGGCGTTCCGCTTGCCATGCTTGATATAGCCCTCGGCGAAGAGTGGGTACATGAAATTGGCATTGCATTAAGAACAGTTCGCCCAAGCATTAACCTCGCCATTTTATGCGAAGAACAAGGTGACCCACCCGCATTCGACGCATTACGTCCGTGGATTATGGTGCGTAAACCATTTAGAATGGCAGATTTTATGAATGCCATAAGCAAACCACAACCATCCCCAAGCCCTTCCACTCCACAACCTGCTTTATCAAATACACAAATGATGATGCCGTGGCTCAGTGACCCAAACAAAGCCGCGCAACATCTCACCCGTTTAACACTTGAATCGTCCGCGCAAGCCGCACTCATCACTCGCAAAAATGATTTGTGGGCGTATGCTGGTGGTTTATCTCAACAAGCCGCAAAAGAAGTTGCACAAACTGTCACACGCAATTGGGACGGTCAAAAAGGTTCTGACCTTTTGCGCTTCATTCGGCTTGAAAGCACCAAAGCCGAACACATGCTATATGCCACCCGCCTCGCAACAGATACGGTTTTGGCTTTAGTCTTTGATGCAGAAACACCATTCAGCACCATTCGCAATCAAGCCAGTCAATTGCTTAATAATTTTAGTGATTCACCCGCTCAGCCTCAAAACAATATTTCATCACAAGTAGAAGACGATGAAGATGTGGATGTTCCGCAGATTTCAAATATTCTTTCAGATATTCCTGACCCTGAACCCGCTTCAACCCCAACCTTCGACCTGCCACGCGGGCGTGAGCCTTTTGACCCCAACCAAACACGAGTGGGCGAATCGCTTTCGAATGCTTCTGTATTCAGCCGTGAGCAATCTCCATCGAAGCAAAGAAATCAGTTGACGACTGCCGAAACATCTAAAAGCGTGAGAAGAAGCGAAACACAAACCGTATTTGATGAAGTCGAAGTCACTGCTCCATCAAGACCAAAGACTCCAATCAAACCGAATGAAAACGATGTGACACGCGAAAGTCCATCTACTGAAGCGGCAAAGAAATTAGTCGTTGAACCGATTACAGCAGGCTTGTATCATCTAACGTATGCGTGTTTGCTCGTGCCACGTTTTGCAAATCATTACATCACTGGTGATTTATCTGAACGCTTGAGTGAATGGCTCCCCAACATTTGCATTGCTTTCGGCTGGCGTTTGGAGTATTTAGCCGTGCGCCCTGAGTACTTGCAATGGGTCGCCAATGTGCAACCAAGCACTTCACCCGGTTATCTCATGCGCATTATGCGTCAGCAAACTTCCGAAAAAATATTCAGCGAGTTCTCTCGCCTGAAAAAAGAAAATCCATCCGGTGATTTTTGGGCTCCCGGTTATTTAATTATGGGCGGCACACAACCTCACCCACCACAACTTGTGCGTGATTACATTAATCAAACCCGCACACGCCAAGGTCAAGATTCTCAACCTTTGCCAAAAAAATAAAAATTTAGTCTCTTCTTAGCATAAAAAACGCAGAGTATAATTTGCTCTGCGTTTTGTTTTACGCCAGAATTTACAAANNTTTGGAGTATTTAGCCGTGCGCCCAGAATATTTGCAATGGGTTGCCAATGTACAACCCAGCACTTCACCAGGTTATCTGATGCGCATTATGCGCCAACAAACTTCTGAAAAAATATTTGGTGAGTTCTCTCGCTTGAAAAAAGAAAATCCATCCGGTGATTTTTGGGCTCCCGGTTATTTGATTATGGGTGGCACACAACCTCACCCACCACAACTTGTGCGTGATTACATTAATCAAACCCGCACACGCCAAGGTCAAGATTCTCAACCTTTGCCAAAAAAATAAAAATTCAATCTCCTCTTAGCATAAAAAACGCAGAGTATA
>DQGV01000001.1:0-3187 GCA_003524705.1 Anaerolineae bacterium
CCATTGGTTGGGTCAAAAATGTTCCAGTAACCTGTGGCGGCTTTGGTTAAAAAACTTAATCCTAAATTTCCTACGCGCCGTATCAATGGCATTTTTTGTAATGATGAAAAATCTCGAAAGCGATTGCCTTTGGTGTAATCGGCTTTTCCTTGAATCAGGGGCGTAATCAAAGCGGGAATGTAGGAAGCATCCATTTGACCATCACCATCAATTTTGACTACAATTTGTGCGCCGAGTTCTAACGCTTTTTTGAAGCCCGAAATCATCGCTCCGCCCACACCTTGATTGTGCGAATGTTGTATCAGGATGAGTCGCTTGTCTGAATTGGAAAGAGCAGTTATCACCGTAGGGGTTGAATCGGGCGAAGCATCGTCAACAACAATGATGTGTTTTATATAATCAGGAATTCCGCGCAAAACATTTTCAATATCCCGTTCTACACGGTAGGCAGGAATAATAATGACAATTTTGTAACTTTCAAAATTCATAAGCGGGATTGTACTCGAAAGATGATAGAATCATAAAAAGGACTCCTATGGCTGGCGAACAAATTCTCATTGTTGAAAATGACCCAGATATCGCAGATTTGATTGGTAGACAATCTCTTCAGCCGCTTGGGTATAAGGTGACTGTGGTGGGGGACGCGGCATCTGCTCTGAAACATTCGCTTCAGACTCCCCCAGACCTGATTCTTGCAAATATAAATTTACCTGGCCTCAGCGGAAAAGACTTGCTAGCGGCGGTTTCTTCGCAAAATATAAAATCGCCTGTGATTGTGATTGCCGAAAAAGGTCAAGAACATGATGCCATTCAAGCGTTTCGTTTGGGTGCCATGGATGTGATGTTCTGGCCCCTGCGTGATGCCGAAGTTGTTTCGATTGTTGAACGGGCATTAAAGCAGACTCAAGAAGCCCGCGAAAGACAAAAATTAGACCGTCAACTAAAAGTGACGAATGACGAGTTGCAAAAACGATTAAGAGACTTGACCACGATTCTTGGCACTGCTAAGGCTGTAGTTTCAATTACAGACCAAAGATTATTGTTTGACCGTATTTTAGAAAGTGCTTTGCAATTGGGCGAATCTGATATGTGTTGGTTGATGTTGCGCGAAGATAAAAGCGCGACATATTTATTGAAAGCACATCGTAATTTACCTGAATCTTGGGCGAAGAAAGTAAATCAACCTGTAGATGATGGCGTCAGTTCGTTGGTGGCACTTTCTGGTGAAAGTTTGTTTATGAATGGCTCGCCAGTGCAGAAGTTTAAGATTTCGGCATTGGGTAAGTCGGTGGGTGTGATTCCAATCAAAATAAAAAATGAAGTGATTGGTTTGTTAATTGTCGTGCGAAAAACTGACCGCGAATTTGTGCGTGACGCGCAAACGATGTTAGAAGCCATGGCTGATTATGCTTCGATTTCGTTGGTCAATGCCAGATTATTCCGTGCTTTAGAGCAAAGCGTTGAAAATGCGCGCGCTAGTGAAAAGCATCGTCATGCCGCTTTGGAAAGTTTAAGGGCGTCAACACAAAAAGAAGTGCAAGCGGCTATTTGTCCGTTGAATTTATTGTTGACTGAAATGCCTGGTGCATTAAATGCTGAACAAAGAAAAGCACTTGAATCAGTGCAATCCGCTTTACAAAGACTCGCGCGTTCTTCTGAGAAAACAGTTGTGCCAACCGAAAATAAATAGACGGGAAATCTCTTTGACCTAATGGCGAAAAAAGAACTGATTTTACTGGCGATAAATGAATCATCGGTTGCAGATTTAGCGGAGAAAGCCCTCCATGCCGCTGGGTTTGATGTGGCTATTGTACGTGAACAAGCTTCGCTAGATAGTTCAATTCAAGAAGCGATTCCAGATTTGATGATTGTAGGGGAAAAATTTGATGGGCGTGATTGGTTAACAGTTGCAAATGAAATTTTAGAACGCTTCCCGACCATGCCAATCATTTTATATGCCAAGCAAGATACAACTGGATTTGCAAAATCTGCTTTGAAGGCAGGCTTGAGCGGATATTTATATCCACCGCTTAAGATTGAGGATATTGTTAGTGAAGTACAACGATGTATGTTACGCGCCAGAAGTTTGGGGGATTGGTTAAGGCGCGAGGTGAAGCGTACTACTGCTTCATTACAAGAGAAAGCCAAAATTTCAGAATCAGAACGCCTTAAGTTAGAAGCGATTATTTCCAACATCCAAGATGGGTTGATTTTGTTGGATGATAATGAAAATATTTTGATGGTGAATCAAAACATCCGTGAAGCATTTCGGTTGGATAATAAAACTGTAGGTGGTAAATGGATTCGGGATGTGATACAGAATGCAGATTTACATGCTTTGTTAGAACGCGCAAAAGATGGAGCGTTGAAATATCACGAAATTCATTTTGATGATGGTCGTGTGTTTAATGCACAATATGCGCCGATTCCGCGCATCGGCAATGCTGTGACGATGCAGGATATTTCATACTTGAAAGAATTAGATAGACTCAAAAGTGATTTTATTCATACCGTTTCGCATGATTTGCGTTCTCCATTAACTGCGATTTTGGGATACATGGAATTGATTGAACGCACGGGACCTTTGAATGAAAATCAATTAGACTTTTTACGCCGTTTGCAAGGCAGTGTGCAACATATTACGAATTTAGTAAATGAGTTATTAGATTTAGGAAGACTCGAAGCAGGCTTTGATACGCGCCGTGAAGCCGTCCAATTAGAAAATGTGCTTAAGTTTTCTTTAGATGTTTTTGATGGGCAAATCAAAAAGAAGAAACAAAAATTAACCACCGAGATTGCAAAAGACTTAAAACCTGTGCGCGCCAACCCGATTCGGATTCGTCAGATGTTGGATAATTTAATTGGCAATGCCATTAAATATTCACCTGCCGAAAGCAATATCGGTGTGGCAATGGCGATGCAAGAAAATCAAGTGATGGTGCGAGTCGAAGATTCTGGTCCGGGTATTCCGCCGGATGAACAAACGCGCATCTTCGAAAAATTTTATCGTGCCACCAATAGACCTGAAAGTGTAGAAGGTTCAGGACTAGGCTTGGCAATTGTGAAATCAATTGTAGATAGTCATCAAGGAAGGGTATGGGTGGAATCAAAAGCAGGCGAAGGTTCTACGTTTGTGGTCTTGTTACCCGCTTTGGAAGAATAAAAAAAACGGACTTTATAAAGTCCG
>DQGV01000001.1:3397-12882 GCA_003524705.1 Anaerolineae bacterium
AAACGGACTTTATAAAGTCCGTTTTTTATTTCTTGGGTAGTTTTGACAAAATTGAAATATCGCGTTTGTGTTGGGGGGCAGAAGATGTGGTGCCGCCTGTACGATAACTTTCTAACTCAGAGCTAAAACGCATCCAATCACTCACGAGAATTACAAAGTGAGGTGTTTTATCTTTGAAAAAGAATGATGAAAGAAAAAATCTCAATGCCATAGGCGACATCGGAAAAGCATTTAACTCAACCACAATAGCAGCCATCTTGGCTAATGATTCAATCACATCCAATTGTGATTTGCTGACACTGTTTGGCGGAAACAATGAAGCCATTGTTGAAGAACTGGTGCGGCGAATTCTTTTATATGAAATATTTAATTTCAAAAGTGGTGTGGCTAGTCGTAAATAATCTTTGTTTGGTTGCACATACGCGCTTTTGCGAATGAGCCATAAAAATAAACCCACAAAAATTAAAACGCCACCAACGCTTGCCAATGTTACCCAACGCCATTGTTCAAATCCCCAACTGTAAACGCCCCACGCCAAAAGCAACATGAAAACCCCCAAAGTGAAAATTGCGGGCCACCAACGATTGATGATGTGAGTATAAAGTACAAGAGGATAACGCCGTCCGCGTTTTGCCATAGACTTAACGATTCCTTTTACGGCTCGATGATATTTCCGCTTCCACTTTGACCGTCAACCTGTTTGCCATTCATCTGCTTGAGCAATGAGTTGATAGATTGCTCTAAATGCTCACCACGTAGACTAAAGGTAATATCGCCACGTGTTTTTTCAATGATTCCGCGGGCTACATCTGTTTGGCGGCGTAAACCGTTTGTGATGGCATCGGGATAATCCATGGTGACGAGGATGGAATAAATTTCATCCATAATTCCAAGCAAACGCTCTGCTTCTTCTGAATATCCGTGACGGAGAATATCTAATGTGCGACGACGAAGTTCGCCAATCACTTCTGCTAACCCGTTGAGATATGTAGCAGGTTCAACGCCCAACTCTCCCGGCGTTTGAAGCGATTGGTTTCTTATCAAAGCACAAGTGATATTGGCTTCCACAAATTCTTTTAATGCATCTTGGGTGTAGCCTGCATAAAACAAATCGGGATAATTTTTGAGTGAGTCTCGTAAATTATTTGCGAGTTGACTTGCTTCTCCCAAATTCGTATTCATGCCTTCCACATCATCACGATGGACGGCACGAATGGCAAGCGAACAGGCGCGCGTTAGTTGACGGGCTTGCGCCAGTGCGTTATCGCGTGCAGAGGTTTGCGCGTCAAACTCTTTGCGGATTTGTTCAGCAATGCTTTCAAGTTTTTGCATAGTTATTCTTTGGTTGGTTCTTTTGGTGGTTCAGGTGGCGGACCTTGAAACGGTTTGAATAAATTATCTGCTAGTGTAGAGTTGGTGGGAATTTGAATTTCACCAAAGGCGGCTTCGTAACGAGCAAGGTTATCAGCTAAGGCTCGCATTAATAATTTTACATTGAGTGGGGTCATAATGACACGCGCACCAATTTTTGCACGAGGTTCACCAGGTAAGAGATGTGCGAAGTCAATCACAATATCAGATGGTGAATGTGCAATGCGAGCCAAGTTGGCGTATGTAGGTTCTAAATTAGCAGGGAGTTCGAGTGTGGGTCCAGCAGGTTTTGGGGGGATGGGGGGAGTTGTCATAATTTTGTTAAAATTTTTTTGCCACAGAGGTTACAGAGATTTTTTTAGAAAGGCTTTTTAACTCATTTTTCTCAGTGGTCTCTGTGGCTAGTTATTGGATTCTTTAGAATGGAATATCATCTTCCGGCGGAAGTTCAGCCATTTCCATGCCACCGCCACCAGAAACTGGTCCGCCTTCATTATCTCCACGTGAAGATAAAAATCGTACGGTTTGAGCGGTCACTTCAAAAGATGAACCTGCGGTGCCATCTTGCTTCGTCCAAATGCGTGGACCACCTGTGGCTTTATCTGGCGTGAGTCTGCCTTCAATTAAAACTTTGGAACCTTTCTTTACATATTGATTGCAAACTTCAGCGGTCTTCCCCCATGTTGAAACGCGAAACCAAATTGTCTCTTTAATTTGCTCTCCATTTCCAGATGTGTATTGACGATTGGTTGCGACTGAAAAAGAAGTGACAGCCTGACCCGATGGGGTATAACGCATTTCAGGGTCTTTGCCTACATTGCCGACGATAATGATAGTGTGATACATGTGCATCTCCTTGAGTAATAGGTACCCGTCGAAAAACGGCGGGGATAAATGAAACAATTTGTATTGTACTCTTACTTGTGATATTTGGGCTATACTTAAATCTGTAAGAAAAATATATTGTTAGGCTATCTAATTTATTAATAGAAAAAAGGAGATGAGTATGTCTGAAACAACCCCAAAACGTTATCACACTGTTCATGTTGTCATTCATTGGCTTATGGCACTCTTGGTCTTTATGATGTTAGGTGTCGGCAAATTTGCGATGCCATCCATATCGCCACAAGACCCGCAAAAGGTAATGGTATTGCAAAGCCATACTTATATTGGCGCGGCAATTACAATTTTATTGATAGCCCGTCTGATTTTAAGATTTACAACCAAAAGCCCTGCTCCAGCCGATGCCGGCAATGCCTTTTTGAATTTTGTTGGCAAAGCCGTGCATGTTTTATTTTATATTTTATTGATTGGCATGGCAATTAGTGGATTGGGCATGTATCAACTAGCAAATCTGCCGGGCGTGTTTAGTGGAGCACAAGCCTACCCTGCTAATTTTTTTGATTACTTACCCCGCAACGGTCATGGACTTTTATCTTGGGTGCTGTTGGTGCTAGTTTTGCTTCACGTCGGCGCGGCTTTATATCATCAATTCGTGCGGAAAGATAATCTAATTGCCCGCATGTGGTTTGGAAAATCATAAACAACTAATATAGGTGACAGTCAATTTAACAAAAGCAGGACAGAATATTGTTATGTTCTGTCCTGCTTTTTGGATTATATTTCACTCATGGAATGGACGATTGAATATCTTGCAGATGAAAAATTGCTTTATATCAAAACCAAGGGAGTATTAACCAAAGAAGAAGCAAATTCCATGCTTAGGGATGTTGTTCAGGCTATGGGAAAATATGCATGTCAAAAACAACTCGTTGACCATCGTGATACCGTTTTTGAATTAACCATTCTAGAATACTACGAACGCCCAGATATCAACAAAGAAATCGGCATGTCTTACACATGGAAGATTGCCATGGTCTTCAAAGAATTAACAGAAAATACTCGCTTTATGGAAACAGTCTTCCGTAACCGCGGATATAACTTCCGCCAGTTTGATGATATTGAAGAGGCAAGAGGGTGGTTGTTGAGTGAATAGTAGGGGCGAGGCATGCCTCGCCCCTACGTTTTTATAACGGCGTCTTTGCCGGAATCCCAGCCTTGCGTGGGTAACTCTCTGGCGTAGCATGGACTTTATCAATCAAGACCAAAAATCTTTCATCTGCAACGCCGGGCAATTGGACGGGGATAATTTGCTTCAACTTTCCACCTAATACTTTCATCGCCTTTTCAGCGGATTGTGCCTCAGCGTGAGCAGTCTCCCCTTTTTGAGCAAGGACATTCCCACCGATTTTTACCAAAGGTAATAAATATTCACTTAAAATATTTAAATTTGCAACCGCACGAGCGACTGCGTAATCATATGATTCTCGATGCTCAGGTTTCTGACCAATATCTTCGGCGCGTGTTTTTATCACGTCAATATTTTCTAAACCAAGTTTGCTGACGATGTGCTGACAAAACATGGCTTTCTTGCCGACTGATTCAACCAATGTCACATGCATTTGAGGATAGACGATTTTAAGAGGAATGCCGGGGAAACCCGCCCCAGTTCCCACGTCTATGAGGCGAAGCGGGGGAGTTGCTTGCCAAGCTAATACACAGGAATATGAATCCAAAAAATGTTTGGTGCGGATTGATTCAACATCACGAATGGCTGTGAGATTAAATTTTTGATTCCACTCTAGCAATTCTTTTTCATACGTAATCAAAGACATCACTTGCCGTGCTGTGAGGTGAACATTGAATAACGTTTTCGCGTCTTGAATTAGTGAATCCATTTGGTGATTATAAAACAAAAGAGGATGACATCTCTGCCATCCTCACTGATTACTGTCTACTGATTACTTTTTCTCTTCCACTTTCTCTTCAACTTTTTTGTTCTTATTCATTCTGCGATAGACTGCGCGTACTCCGAGGAAGACTAAGTATAGTGGAATGGCGATAGTAATTAATCGTGGCAGGGTGTTGAGGGTGAAGTAGATTAAGAAATCTACAAAATCTTGCCAGAAGTAAATCAAATCTTGAATGGCATCACGCGCTACACCTTGTGGTTCCCAACCTGCAATTTCAATCGGTTGGATGGTTGCTTCGGCAATCAAGCGAATGCTGATAGCAGATAAGGCGGCGGCTTCTTCGTAATATTGAATTTGACCTTTGGTGATTTCAATTTGTTCACGATAATATGCAAGTTGATTGAAGATATTAATCACATCTTCTGTGGTGGCGGCGTTTTCAAGCAATTCACTTAATTCACGTTCGGCGGCTTCGTAGTTTTTGAGACGTGATTTCAAATCCACATATTCAGCAGTGACATCTTGACCAGAACGTGTTTCACTTTGTACGTCTACTGCATTTTCTTTGAGGGTATCCAATGCTTCATCTAAATTTTCAGCAGGGACACGAATCGTAATGGTCGCTTCGGGGACTAAGACAGAGTTGTTTGTGTAGGTTTGATATAGATTTGATGCGACTACGAATCCGCCCATCTCTTCTGCCATTGCCTGAATCTCAATCATTTGTGCTTCTACATCTGATACCACAATGGCGAGGTCGGCGTTTTGAATGACGATGCGTTCGACATTTGTGAGGCGAGCATCTCCACCACCAGATGCACTGTTATCTGCAGAAGATTCTTGTGCTACGCCTGCTTCTGGCATGGGTGCGGCATCATAATAATATTCCTCTGACATAGCAGGTGCTTCCATAGCAGCGGCACCACATGCGGCGAGGAATAACAAAGCAATCATCGAACTGAATAACAAAATACGTTTCATTTTCTCTTCTCCTTTTTATTTGGCGATTTCTCTGCCAAAAGGACGACACATCTAATCAGGAAGTTCCCGCTTTTTATCATACATTGTGGTCTCGATACGCCGCGAAGAACAAGAGCGCGGCTACTCGACCACCAATCGTAAATCGTAAATCGAAATTACCATCCCTCAGCAATGCGGACGGCATGTTTCTCAGGCAAACCCGCCGCGCGGATTCGTTCTTGCACTTCGGCAATGTTATACATCACGCGTTTTGGTGTCCAAGTTTTTGCTTCGGTATCATAAATGGCATAGGCGGCACGTGGGTCACGGTCACGGGGTTGACCGACCGAGCCAGGATTCAAAATCAATTTTGGTTGTAATTGAATGGTTTCATCGGGTCTGGTTTGTTCAAGCGAGACACGGTCACTGGCTTCGTCTTTGATAAAGATACTTTGAATGTGGGTATGACCGATAAAACACCACGGCGTATCGAAATGATCAAAATTGAGCCTTGCTGAAAGCCCGTTCAAAATATATTCCCACAACGGGTCACGCGGGCTTCCATGCACAATGGTTGCTTCACCACGAACCTTTGGTTTGGTAGGCAACATCTTAAGAAAATCCATATTGGTGGCGGTTAACACTTTTTCGTGATACGCCAAAGACTTTTTCGCATCGCCATTAAATGTTTCTAATGGCATTTTGCCAATGACAGCTACATCATGATTGCCCATTAAACAGGTTAGGTTTTTTATTTCTTGCACTTCTTCCACCACAGCATTCGGGTCTGGTCCGTAACCGACCAAATCACCCAAGCACCAGGTTTCATCTACTTCACCAGCATCTTTTAACACAGCCATCAAGGCTGTGTAATTTCCATGAATATCAGACATCACCAAAATTCGCATATCACTCCAACAATCTTGCAACGTGTTCTATAATTTTTTCAGCCGCTTCGGTCTTGCTCATCAACGGCAATGATTCTTTACTTCCATTTGCAAACAACAACGTGATTCGATTTGTATCCACTGCAAAACCTGCATCTTTTGATGATATATCATTTGCGGCGATAAAATCTAAACCTTTTGATTTTAACTTGTCTGAGGCATTTTCTAAAAGGGTTTGACTCTCTGCCGCGAAGCCGACTACTACTTTGAAGCGCTTCTTTTCTACGGGTGAGCCTGATACTGTTTTCAAGATGTCTGGTGCCACTTCCAATTCAATTTGCGGAATGCCATCGCGCTTTTTGATTTTATCTTTAGCAACATGTTTCGGTTTGAAATCTGCGACTGCGGCGGTCATGATGAGTGCGTCGGCAGATTCTTTTAGTAAAGCATCTAGCATATCTTGCACACTTTTTACGTTGAGGACTTTTGCTCCTACTGGCGGAGTGAGTGCTGTGGGTGTTGTAATTAACGTTACATCAGCACCTGCATCAATTGCGGCTTGGGCAAGTGCATAGCCTTGCTTTCCGCTGGAGTGATTGGTGATGATACGAACAGGGTCAATGGCTTCTTGTGTTCCGCCCGCAGTGACAATAACTTTTTTATTCTTTAGTTTGCCATGTTTACCCAATGCTATTCTGATATGACCCAGTATTTCGATTGGTTCGAGCATGCGTCCTTTGCCAGAGATGCCCGAAGCGAGATGCCCTGTTGTGGGTTCAGCGAACATAACTCCCCTAGAAAGAAGCGTTGATAAGTTTGCTTGCGTGGCGGGGTTATCATACATGCCACCATCCATTGCAGGTGCAATCAAAACATCTGCTGTGGATGCGAGATATGTTACGGTTAATAAATCATCTGAAAAGCCGTGTGCCAGTTTTGCCATCGTGTTGGCTGTGCAGGGTGCAATGACAATTAAATCGGCTCCCTTGCCGAGTTGCACATGCAAGACGTGACCTTGATCGCCCCATAAATCTTTATCGGTGTAGGCTTTGCGACCTGTAACGGATTGAAATGTAAGTGGTGTGATAAATTTTTCTGCCGCGCTTGTGAGGATGACATCTACCTTTGCGCCCGCTTGTGTTAATTTGGAGGCAAGGTCTGCGGCTTTATAGGATGCAATAGACCCAGTGACCCCAAGCAGAATTTGTTTGTTGGTGAGGTTGGGCATACGGCGTGATTATACTGCTAATAAGTACGGGCGAGGCGATCTTGCCCCTTTGGGCAGGAGAACCCCGCCCTTCCTGTGGATTACATTTGTAAGGCGCGACGCATCCATTCGATATTGTGGGGGCGAGATAACCTCGCCCTTACAGGATGAACAGTATTATGAGACGTTCGGTGACCCCCATATATGGATGAGGGGGATTATGGGGTTTGGATATAGGATGGATATAGGATGGTCGAAGGAAGAGCGAAGGAAGAGACTAGGGCAGATTGCCATATATGGGGGTCTGATCTGCGTGTAGATTAACGAGATAACAGTAATTGTTATGGCAAGAAGAGAGTAAATAAGAGCGAAGTTACAGAAGAGTTTTTCTCTTCTTTTAGACACTCCCTTTGAGATTAATTAGTAGTCATTCAGTTGTCTAGTGGAGATTTGACGGCGAGTCCGCCACGTTGTAATACGTGGGTATATATCATGGTGGTTTTTACATCTTTGTGACCGAGTAGTTCTTGGACAGTGCGAATATCGTAGCCGTTTTGGAGAAGATGGGTTGCAAAGGAATGACGAAAGGTGTGAGGCGAAACATGTTTGTCAATTTTCGCCATTTTTGCGGCTTGCTTAACTGCTTTTTGAACAGCCGTTTCATGTAAGTGATGTCTTCGTTTCATTCCAGTTTGCGAATCTGTATAAATAGAAGTAGCAGGAAAAAGGTATTGCCATATCCATTCTTTATTTGCATTTTGATATTTTCTTTCTAATGCAAAAGGAAGATAGACTGTGCCATTTCCATCGGCTATATCTTTTTGGTGAGTAATTTTTACTTGCTGTAAATGAAGTTGTAGAGGCTGAATTAATGAGTTTGGTAAGGTTGTCACTCTATCATTTTCACCTTTGCCATCTCGTACAATGATTTGATGATTTTCAAAATCTATATCTTTGACTCGTAATCTCATCGTTTCCATGACGCGCAATCCAGCGCCATACATAATTTGAGCGATTAGTTTATAGACACCAGTAAGATGATTAATAACTTGTTTTACTTCTTCTTTTGATAACACAGTGGGAACTACTTTTGCTCTTTGAGGTCGAAAACCTGAAAGTGACTTTTCATCTAATTCAATTCTTAAGATATGACGATATAAAAATAAAATAGCACTCAGGGCTTGATTTTGAGTTGAAGCGGATATTTTTTTGTCATTGGTAAGATGAATTAAGAATTGGTTGATTTCATTCACGCCCATTTCTTTAGGGTGACGCTTGTTATGAAAAACGATATATTGACGGACCCATAACAGGTAGGTTTTCTCTGTTCTTTGTGAGTAATGTTTTAGGCGAAGGGCATCTCGATATTGTTCAAGTAGTTTTTTAGGTGGGTTTGTCTGGGTCATTTCTTGCCTCTGTATGCAAGTGGCTGTATAATCTGTACATAGTCTATTATACAGAATAATTCTGTATAACACCCCTATATGGAATGTTATACAGCCAATGGCTGTATAACTCATAGTTAGCCGCCTGTCCTGCAAATATATATAGGAGTGAAGTATGAAAAAAACGACCTTTGCAGTCCAGCAAATGGACTGTGCATCTGAAGAACAATTAGTACGTTTGAAACTTCAAGAAGTCAGCAATATATCTTCTTTGCAGTTTGACCTTCCCAATCGCCAGTTGGATGTTTTCCATACAGGCGATTATCAATTAATTTTTGAAGCACTTAACAGTTTGCAACTCGACACAACTCTGATTGAAAGTGGCGCAACAGATGAGTTTGTACCAACTGGCAAGGATAATTTAGAGCGGAAATTGCTTTGGCAGGTTCTGTCTATTAACTTTTTCTTTTTTGCCCTTGAAATATTAATGGGTTTCATCTCCAATTCAATGGGGCTTGTTGCCGATAGTTTAGATATGCTGGCAGACAGCCTTGTTTATGGGCTTGCACTTTTTGCGATTGGCGGAACAATTGCCAAGAAAAAGAATATCGCCAAAGCAAGTGGGTATTTCCAAATAGTTTTGGCTATTTTTGGTATTACCGAAGTAATCAGACGTTTTCTTGGGTTTGGTGATGTTCCCACATTTCAAATGATGATTGTTATTTCATTGCTTGCTTTGATTGGAAACGCAACCAGTTTGTTTTTGCTTCAAAAAAGTAAAAACACAGAAGCCCACATGCAAGCCAGCATGATTTTCACCTCCAATGATGTGATAATCAACATCGGGGTTATTCTCGCTGGTATACTGGTTTTTGTAACAAACTCCAAAATTCCTGATTTGGTTGTCGGAGCAATCGTATTT
>DQGV01000413.1 GCA_003524705.1 Anaerolineae bacterium
TTACAGATGATATTTTCACAGGAGGATCAAAGGAAGAATTATTGAAGTTATATCCTGACCGAAAAGAAGATATTTTGATTTATGGTTTGGATAGTGAAACGAAAATGCCTGAAGGCTTCGCAACATGAATCTTTTGCGTGCCTTGCGTTTAGATAAAAAAAATAAACATCAAATAATTAGTTTCGTTGGCTCAGGTGGAAAAACAACTGCCCTGTTTCAATTAGCAAGACAATTGCAAGTTAAAGGTCAAAGTTCAAAAGTTTTTGTAACGACAACAACACATTTAGGAACATGGCAAATAAAATTTTCTGACCATCACACCATTGCAAAATCTATAGATGACTTAAAAAACATTCCAAATGAAGGCGTGATTTTAATTACTGGCGAAATTGAGGGCGAAAAAGTAAATCTAATTGATAATAATTTTCTAAACTGGCTACACTCATATAGCAAGGAACAAAGTATTCCACTATTAATTGAAGCAGATGGTTCAAGACAAAAGCCAATCAAATCACCCGCGGAGCATGAGCCACCGATTCCAGGATTTTCTGACATTGTGATTTATGTCGTTGGACTGAGTGCAATTGGAAAACAACTGAATGATGAAAATGTTCATCGTGCAGAAATCTTTTCTCAACTTACAAATCTTTCACTAAACGAATCAATCACTTCAGATTCTATTATCAAAGCAATTACTCATCCGCAAGGCGGTTTGAAAAATATCCCATCACATGCAAGAAAAATTGTTTTATTAAATCAAGCCCATACGCCCGAGTTGCAATCAGTTGGTGGTGATATGGCGAAGCATTTATTAAATCATTTTGATTCGGCTTTGGTTGGTTCTTTACATCAAGATAATTTTCAAACTTTTGAAAAAACTGCTGGGGTTATTTTAGCCGCAGGCGACTCGACTCGCTTTGGGTCACCGAAACAGTTATTAGATTGGAAAGGTAAACCGTTTGTTCGTCACATCGTCGAAACTGCACTTCAGGCTGGACTTGAACCTGTTTTGGTCATCACCGGCATTCACCACGCTGAAATAGAATCTTGCTTAAAAGATTTACCCGTTGAAGTGATTCATAACTCCAATTACAAAAATGGGCAAAGTGAATCTATAAAGTTAGGAATCCAAAGTTTGCCAAATAACATTGGAGCAAATATTTTTTTGCTTGCAGACCAACCTCAAATTCCAGTGGAAGTGATAAAAGCGTTGAAAGAAAGACATTCAGAAACTTTATCCCCTATTATTGCTCCGCTTGTATTGGAAGAACGAAGAGCAAATCCTGTTTTGTTTGACAAGGATACATTTCCTGATTTACTGCAATTAACTGGTGATGTTGGCGGGCGGGCTATCTTTGATAAACACAAAGTAGATTATCTGCCGTGGCATGATGACATTTTGATTTTTGATGTAGATACAAAAGAAGATTACGAAAGACTCAAAGGCTTGGATGTATGATTTCTGCCATTATCTTAGCCGCAGGAAAATCTATCAGAATGGGAGAAAATAAATTGCTGATGACTTGGGGAAATGTGACTGTGATAGAAAAAGTGATTCAAACGATTAAAGATTCTGGAATTGAAGATATTGTTCTTGTTACTAGTCCAGATTTACAAATCCCGATTCTCGATGTCCGAATTACAATTAACAACACCAACCACGAAATGCTTTCATCCATTCAACTAGGATTGCAGAATCAAAATGCCGAAAGCGAAGCAACACTCATAACTTTAGGCGACCAGCCACAAATTGAGTCAAGAAGCGTGCGGAGCGTATGCGAAGCATATCAAAAAAATAAATCAAATCTAGTTGTGCCAAGTTATCAAAATCGGCGCGGACATCCGTGGTTAGTAGCAAAATCACTTTGGAATGAAATTTTGATGATGAAAGAAAATCAAACGCCACGAGATTTTTTGAACAAACATGCAAACGAAATTGAATATGTGAATTTTGATACGCCCACAATTTTGCAAGATTTAGATACGCCCGAAGATTACTTGAAATATAAACCGAACGTGTGATACACTCCGCGCGCTTATGTATTGGTTAACTGTTTTTCTTATCAAAATTTGGATACGACTGACTTGTCATGTCGATGTATCAGAATTGCAAAAAGTGCCGATGAACGGACCTTTGATTGCAATTACGAATCATACGGGGCAAATTGAAGTGCCGATTATGTTCGCTTATTTACAGCCACGCAAGATAACGGCATGGGCAAAAGCCGAAGCATTTGATAATTTATTTTTGAAAGTTATTTTTGGAATATGGAAGATTATTCCAGTGCGGCGTGGCGAGGCGGATATAAAATCATTGAAAGTTGCTGTGAAGATGATTAAAGATGGTTATATTTTTGGCATTGCCCCCGAAGGCACCAGAAATAAAACTGGAAAATTATTACGCGCGATGCCTGGCACTGTTTTGCTCGCATTGCATTCTGGCGCGCCGATATTGCCGATTGTGCATTGGGGTGGAGAAAATTATTTGAAGAATTTGAAAAGTTTCAAACGCACTGATTTTCATATCCGCGTTGGTGAGCCGTTCAAGTTAAATGTTGAAGGCGTGAAAGTTAATGGGGAAATTCGTGAACAAATTGCGGATGAAATGATGTATGAAATTGCAAAAATGCTTCCTGAAGAATATCGCGGGGAATATCGTGATTTGAGTAAGGCAACAAAACAGTTTATAAGTTAAAGGTTGAAAGTCTAAGAGCTAAAGTCTAAAATCTTTTTATAACTTCATTTGATAGGCATTCGTCTCACGTTTTGTAAATCCCAGTTTGATATATAACCGATTCGCGGCTACCCTCTGCATGTTCGATGTCAGTGAAATATTTTTTGCGCCTCGACTTTTTGCAACGTCAATCGCTTTGAGCATTAATTGCTCGCCTACTTTTTTCCCGCGAGCGGATTCATCTACGATGACATCTTCAATGATGGAACGAATTCCAGTTGGGACTTTGTAAACGATAAGAGTTAACGCGCCAACGATTTTATTTGATTCATCACGCGCAAGCAGAAGCGTGGATGATGCGTCCGCGAGCAGAGCATGTAACAGGTCAAGGGTTGGAGGCGCGGAGTTTTTAGTCAGTTGTGGAATGAGGCGTTGAAAAGCATCAAACAGTTCATCATCGGCTTGAGTCGCAATTTCAATGTGCATGGGTTTTATTTTTGGGTACAAGACTCAAACCAATATAGTAGGCGACATAAATCAATGAAGCCCATGCCACCCAGGTGGGATGATTTGGATATTGCAGTAACGCCCAAATACCGATTGCGCCATACAAATAAGTAAATGCAAGTGTGACGTTTCGCAAATAACTATTGCGGCTGGGGTAAATATATTTGACTGGAATAAAAACCATGATGTTGAACAACATCAGAAATGCAAAGTTGACCCAAGGTGGTAAATTCATCACAAGCATGTATAACGCGGCGACATTCCAATACGACGGAAAACCCTTGAAGTGATGGTCATCTGTCTTTGCATCAGTTTGGGTGAATTGATAAGCAGAAGTTAACAAAATTAAACAGGCAGTGAAGAAGCGCACGGATTCGGGAAGCACATCGGCTTTGACGATAAAAATAACAGGCACTAATACATAATTGAGATAATCTAAAATGTTATCGAGCAATGCGCCGTCAATTCCATTTGCATATTTTTTGACATCTGCCCAACGTGCCAACATGCCATCGAAACCATCTACCAAAACTGCTAAGACCATCCACAAAATCATCATGCGATAATCGTTTTCAAAAATTGCGAGAATAGCGAGTAAGCCCCAAATTGCTCCACTTGCGGTGAAGAGATGTACTCCCCATGCGAGAATGGAGCGAATTAAATTGGGTTTCGTTTCAGTGGTCATGGATGATTCCTTTGGGTAAGAGTTATAGGTTTAAGGTTGAAAGTTACAAGATTATAAATGAAAAAGGGTTGCGAAATTAGTATATGTTAAGATATAAAGGATTTTTATATCTTAAACAAGGAATCATCGGATGAAAGATGCTTTAGGAATATTTTTACTGAAATGGCGGATTGCAAAAGTTCTGCCACATATTTCTGGAAAACTATTGGATATTGGCTGTGGAACCAATGACTTGGTTAAAGCCTATCAAGGGGAAGGCGTGGGTGTGGATGTACACGATTGGGGCAATGTAGATATTGTTGTTGAAGATACATCAAATTTACCTTTTCAGTCGGATGAGTTTGATACCGTCACCATTATTGCCGCTTTGAATCATATTCCAAACAGGAATGAAGTTCTGATAGAAATAAAGCGCGTCTTGAAGGATGATGGAAAATTAATTCTTACCATGATTCCGCCCACAATTTCTACCATCTGGCATCGTCTACGCAAACCGTGGGATGTTGACCAAACTGAAAGAGGCATGAAAGATGGCGAAGTCTATGGTTTGAGCAAACAAGAAATTCATACATTGTTAAATCAATGCGGTTTTGAAGTTTCACATGAGCAAAGATTTATGTTAGGAATCAATTTGTTGACCATTGCACATAAAAAGACTTCGGAAGTTTATGAAACTTCCGAAGTCTGCTAACTGTTTACTGTTTACTGCTTTACTAACCCAACCTTTACTTTTTCATTTTCAAACTCATCTTCAACAACAGATGCATTACTTGGTGGATTCGCAAACGATA
>DQGV01000144.1:0-1888 GCA_003524705.1 Anaerolineae bacterium
AGGTTAGAGCGCATATCCGCGTTAATGACCCAATTCGGGAACATGCGAATCGCAAGTTGCCCCACAATGATGATTAAGATAATACCGAGCGGAATGAGAAAAACAATCAGAGTCCAATCACGGCGTTCACGTTCACGGCTTGGAACTGTCATACTTCTTGCTCACTTTCCTTTTGAAGCGGAAACGAAACAATAAACTTACTACCAAATAATTTCTCTTCATTATACCCCTTACTTTCCACCCAAATTTTTCCGCCATGAGCCTGCACGATTCCGCGTGCAATGGCTAAACCCAAACCTGGACCACCGCCTTTGAATTTTGTTTTACCAGAAGAATGTAATAAGACTTCGCCCGTTTGATGGAATTTTTCAAAAATCGCATCTTTTTTGGATGGGTCAACACCGATGCCGGTATCTACAACTGCTACTTCAACTTCTGGAGGTTTTTTGCCATTGCGATATTTGCCGACCACTTTAACCTCACCGCCATCCGGTGTGTATTTGATAGCGTTCATTATTAAATGATAAAAAACTTTTTGAAGCATATCTGGGTCAGCAGAAAAGGCAGGGAGTTTTTCTAATCCTTCGGTCTTGAATTTCAGGTTTCTCTCTTCAAATGCACTTTCAAAACCTTTCTGGATTTTCTTAATCACTGGTTCAATTTGCATACTGGTTTTTCTTAAGAACAATGCATCGCTATCAATGCGAGAGACATCTAACATACTATCTACAACATCAGACATTCTTTCTGCGCCCTCAAGAATACCTGAAGCTAATTTTTTTAATTCAGGGTCTTTTTCTGTATCTTGCTCTAACATTTGTGAATATCCCATGATTAATGTAAGTGGTGTTCGTAATTCATGGGCAGAGATTTGAATAAAGTTTGTTTTCGTTTTATCAATTTGTTTTAGGGTTGCATTGGCTTCTTCAAGTTGACGTGTACGTTCTTGTAATTTGGCAGTCATGTCATCAAACGTGCTAGCAAGCGTACCAATTTCATCTCTACTATTAATACCTGTTCGGCTATCTAAATCTCCTTGCGCAATCGCTTGTGACGTGTACACTAATTTATATAACGGCACAATAATCATGCGAGAGACAAAATAGCCAATCACAATCACGACTAAGGTCAATAAAGTAAATACAAGAATGTATGTATCACGGTTATTGGTTGCAAAATCCACAACAAAATCTAAAGGCAAAATGACAGCGAAAACACCAATACGGTCATTGCCAATTTGTAATGGAGAGCGTGCTAATGTATATCTGCGTTCTGCATATTCAAAGTTATCACCATAAACAACTTCTTCTGCTTGAATCGCTTCCATGTATTGTGCATCAGTAATAGAAAGTACTTTTAAGGTCTCTTCATCCATTGTGCCAAGCGTGGTTCCAATGGGTTGACCATTCGCCCCATACAACACAATATCTGCAAGAGCAACATTTTTGAAAGCGGGCAATATTGTACGGATAGAAGTGCCAACTACAATGACACCATCAAATTCTCCATCCACAGTCACAGGTAGAGCCGTAAAATAATATGTCTCATCGTTGACCAAGTTGACCCCTAAGAAGCGACGCGGTGCTTCTTCTGGATTTCGGTTTGATAAAAATTGAGAAACCATAGGTGATCTTGCCGCCCCCGTATCCGTATCTACTTGAATAAAATTACCACCACTATCTATCAGAAAATGAGCAATCTCATTTCCTTGTGGAGAAATCAAAATTAAATTTTCAATTGCCGCCGCACTAAAAGCAGGGCGCGCCAAACGGATGACTGTTTCGCGGTCTTCATCTCTTAATGCAATTGCTACGCCATCGGTATAAGCAATAATTTGAGCCGCCCCCACATGCGCACTTTCTTGTCGAATAAAACTATCTGAAACCAC
>DQGV01000144.1:2203-6356 GCA_003524705.1 Anaerolineae bacterium
CACAGAAACGATCATGGTCAAAATGACAAACGGCAAAGCAACTTTGAGACGAAGACTCATAACACCAACTCGCGCCTTTAGGCACAATCACTGGCTATGCCATTATAAAGATGAAAAACAATGCCGCCAGAAATGCAACTTAATTATAATGTGAGAATGGATGAAATTAAACCCTCGTTTTTGACAAATTTCCGCCTCTTTGCCTAACCTAAACCTGCTTCTCCTGCGTCAGCCTTTTCTACGCCTCTAACTGCTTCACAAAATGGACGAGCCTATCTACTTCCTTATACCCTAGCTTTTCATGCGCGCGGATACTGGCTTCATTATCCAACCAAGTATCAGACCCCATCTCAGTACAGCCTTTTTCTTTTGCCCAATTTTCCGCCGCCCGAACCAACTCGCCTGCCACGCCAGTTTTCCGAAACTCACCCTCTACAAACCATGCCTCTATATATCCCACTGGACTCGTCTCACAACCTTCTGCATATTCTCGAATGCTAGCTTCTAACATACCCGCTGGCTTGTCATTGACAAATGCCATAAAAATTAAGTCAATCTCACTGGCTAGCACTTCATCCATGTCAAACAATAAATAATCATCGGTTGCTTCGGGCCATACACCTTTTCGCATTTTAAACCAAGCATCTTTTTCTGCGCTGGTCACTTTTCGTATTTCAATTTGCATGGTTACTCCCAAACGGGTGATTTATAAAATGCGCGGAATCCAACGCGAAACTTTCTGACAGTATTCTTCGTACTCTTTGCCAAAGGTATTCTTCAAAATCGGTTCTTCTATTAAAGTAATCAAAATTTGATAAGCCAAAAAGAAAAACAAAAAATACAAAATCATTAACCCTGAGCCAAACCAGAAGATATATCTCAACAAGACAAGCAATGCCCCCAAATAAATCGGGTTACGGACATAACGATACAAGCCATGGATTATTAATTTCTTGGGCGGGTCAAGATGAGCAGGCGTACCAAAACCTCTTTTTACCACATCCACTGAACACCAAATGATGATCAGTGTTCCTATTAAATAAAATGGAATGGATAAAAGAGAAAAAAAGCCTGTGTTAAAAATCAAAACATCCCTTGAGGCAATTTGATAAGGAAAGTAATAAGTAAAAAAACCGTGCATGATTCCCATGTAGAGAATGGTTTTGAGTGTGTTCATAGTAAATAGACTTCGGAGGTTTTAAAAACCTCCGAGGTCTGGTGAATTAAAATCTCGGAATCCAGCGCGGAGTTTTCCTCATATATTTTTCATAACTCGCACCAAATGTTTTCTTGAGGTGTGGCTCTTCATACAAAGTTACAAATGAATGTACAGCGATAAAATATAAAATTAAGTAAAGCAACAAATTCCAATATCCAAACCAAAGGAAATATCCTAGATTAATCAGGAATACACCCACATACATCGGGTTGCGGACATATTGATATAAACCCGCAACAACCAATTCTTTCGGCGGTTCAAGCGGAGCAGGTGTACCTTTACCTTTTCGTACAAAATCAAAAAAACACCAAACTAATGTAGCAAATCCAATCAACCAAAGTGGAAATGCTAGATAAGAAAATAATCCTGTATTGATTTGATTTCCATTTCTGAAAAACATTAAAGGAATCAAACCTGCTACTGTGCCAGGTGCTAGTATAAAAAAGAGAATGGATTTGAATGCAATCATTAAGAATCAGTTTTTGTCAGAAAATATGTAAACACAGCCACACCGCTGAAAAATAAAATTCCGCCGATTATCCCGATAACTAAACGCGGAAAACCTAAGTCAACAGGAATAACTCCAAAGTAAATTAACAAGGCAATTGCGCCAAGCAATGCATCCATCACGCCTGAAATCATAAAGACTGTTCGTTTTATGTTTTGATTATCCATGTTTATTCCTTTCAGTTAAGTTTCTTAAGCACATCTTCCATAACCATTTTCACAATTTGTGATAACAGCCGTTTTCTCTCAGGGCGAGACAAAACAATGTTTTCTTGATGTAAGGCGTTCTCATAAGCCTTCACCATCATTTCAAATATCTGAACATTTACATTTGCTGAAACATTTTTGTATAAACGCTCTTTTAAGTTGTGATAAGAGCCAGGAATCTGTTGGTCACCAAATGGATTTTTCATGTTTACTCACTTAATATAGGACAATACTTTATTTTGTCCTACCGCGATTTTTCAACCAATCTAATAATTTTTTCGTTGACCACGTATTAATAACATCATCTTTCAAAATACCAGCACGCCTTGCGATAGCGACTCCATAAGGAAGCATGTCGTAATCTTCTTCGGAATGTGCATCTGTATTAATGCTGAGGAGGACACCCAATTCTTTCGCACGCCGAGCATGATGGTCGTCAAGATCGAGGCGGTAGGGACTAGCACTCATTTCCATCGCAACACCTGATTTCGCGGCGGCTTTGAAAATCACTTCCATGTCTAAATCTGCACCTTCACGGTCTGGGATTTCACGTCCAGTCGGATGACCGATAATATCCACATGCGGATTGTTAACTGCATTCAACAAACGCTCGGTGATTTTTTCTCGAGGTTGACGAAGACTTGAATGAAGCGAAGCAACTACAAGGTCAAGTGAGGCGAGAAAGTCATCAGGATAATCTAACGAACCATCGGCTTTGATTTCAACTTCGCTTGAATGCAGAATCGTTATCTCATCACCAAATTGTTTTTGAAGTTTTTTAATTTCAGCAGCTTGCTGTTTATGCCGTTCAATTGATAAACCATTGGCAACACCCAAACTTACCGAATGATCTGAAAAAACAATCACTTTCAATCCGCGTTTGATAGCGGCTTTGGTCATATCAAGCATAGACAATGCACCATCACTATACGTTGAGTGCATGTGCAAATCTGATTTTATATCTTTCACTTCAATTAACTTCGGAAGTTTGTTTGCTTTTGCAAGTGCAATTTCATCACGCCCTTCGCGTAATTCAGGCGGAATCCATTGCAAACCTAGAGTTTTATAAACTTCTTCTTCGGTTGCACAAAAAATTTCTTTCTTCGTTTTTACATTCAAAAAAGAATGGTCAGATAAAGATAGCCCTTTATCCAACGCGAGTTGACGTAATTGCACATTATGATCTTTTGAACCTGTTGCATATTGAAGTGCGGTTCCAAATTTTTCTGGCAGATGAACCCAAACTTGCGCGCGAATGCCATCTGAAAATTCAACACTTGATTTGATATCGCCTTTTCCAAGCACACGACTGATGCGTGGCAATTTAACAAACGCTTCCATCACTGCAGATGAATCTCTTGACGCCACCAAAATATCTAAATCACCCACTGTGGAACGCATCCTTCTTAGACTTCCAGCGGGTTGCGCGTCTACGACGCCTTTTACTTTTTTCAACGCCGTAATAATTTCATTTGCTAATGGAAGTGCTTTACCAACAGAAATTCTTCCCGTTCTTCTACTTAAAGATGCAAGACCTTCCAAAATTGCAGTTTCAGATTTTGCACCCATGCCCGGCAAATTTCTTAACTTGCCAGCCTTCGCAGCTTTTTCTAAATCCGCCAGCGATGTAATTTTTAATTCCTTTGAAATCATCGCAATTTTTTTTGGTCCGAGGCTTGGCACTTTCATCCATGTTGCCAAATCAGGATGCACTTCTTTTTTTAATTTTTCTAAAAATTCAAGTTTCCCTGTTGAGAGCAATTCATCAATTTTTTCTGCAATCGCTTTTCCCACACCAGGAATTTCCAACAATGTTCCTTCTTTCGAATATTCACTCGCATCGCGGCTCAAACCAATTAAACTTTCTGCGGCTTTGCGATAGGCAATCGTCTTAAAAATAATTTCGCCTCTGATTTCAAGCAAATCTGCAATCAAAGTAAATGTGTCTGCAAGTTGTTTGTTATTCATCATAAGTACCTCTGATTGCGATTATACTCTGCACGATATGAATCACAACGACCATGTGGACTTAATCAAACCAGCATTTATTGATGAAAACCCAAACGCCTCTTTTGCTGACTTTGGAGCTGGTTCTGGCGCGTTTACCTTAGCTTTACGTGAAGTTTTGGGTGAATCCGCAACCATTTATGCAGTGGATAAAGATAAATCATCATTACGAGAATTAGAGAATTCCTACGCCACCCGTTTTCATTCCACCAC
>DQGV01000240.1:0-16893 GCA_003524705.1 Anaerolineae bacterium
CCAAGTTTTGATTCCAAATTCGATAATGAAAAACGCGAATTATTCAACGCTTTTTCCAGCGTTTCAACCAATTCTTTCTGTTGTTTCAAAACCAAAGTTGTGTTTTTGATATTCTCAACAATCTTTTCCTGCGCCACACGAGCAGACGATAATTGCTTGAGATTATTTTCTAATTCACTCAAACGTGTTTTGCGAGTTTCTTCTTCCGCAAGTTCAGCATCAATTTCAGCAATACGCCCATCAATGGTATTGACTTCGTTCTCAATTCCTTTTCGCCTTTCGGCAGTTCTCGCTTTATAAGTTTCCCAAATTTCTAAACCAAGGATTGAACTCAAAATTGCTTTTCGGTCACTGGCTTTTTTTTGTGTAAATTGGTCGGCTTTGCCTTGCAAAAAGAAAGAAGCATTGATAAACGTCTCATAATCCAATTGCAAAGTTTGCTCAATACGAGATTGTGTCTCGCGAGTTGTTTTTTCGGTAAGTGGTCTCCACTGACCACTGTTCACTGACAACTGATTACTGTTACTACCGTCCAATACTTGAAACTCCAACACTGTACTTTTATTTCTCGGCAACGTCCTTTGCACACGATACACATTGCCTTCATATTGAAAGGTCAAAACAACTTTCGCTTCTTTCACATCTTGATTCAAATTAATCACATCCACGCCTTTGCCACGTGCCTCACCAAAGAGTGACCACGTAAAAGCGTCGAGGAGTGATGATTTGCCTGCGCCGTTATGACCAGATATACACGCGAGGTCAAGAAGCGTGAAATCCAAATCTACTGCATCACGATAAGATAAAAATCCAGAAATAGATAAACGAATCGGAATCATTTAACTGAATTATAATCGAAGCATTATGCTAGACATCGAACCCTCTAAACGCACACGTCGCCGTATGAGATTACTCGCGGCAATCATTGTCACGATTCCTTGTTATTGCGCAGGTTTTGTTGCACTTTCTTTTGCGCCTGATACACGCACTACACCTACACCCACTATCACCATCACAGAAACAGGTACACCCACTACACCTACTGTAAGTGGCACGCCTTCTATTTTGACAGGCACAATTACATTGACACCTACTTTTACAGAAACACCCACAACAACGTTAACATCAACAATTACCAATACACCTTTCTTACCAGTTACTTCTACATTCACCTTCACGCCATCTATCACACCATCCATTACGCCATCCATTACACCGTCAATCACGCCATCGAATACATTTACACCATCTGTCACGCCGTCCATCACACCGTCATTAACGCCATCCAATTCACCCACACCAACCTTGACCCCATTCGGCGGATAAGATATATGAGCGACATCACCCCATTTCTAAAATCCTTAATTTCATTAGCAGGCTTATCAGGATTTGAAGCCCCCGTTGGAAAATTAATTAAAGAACAATGGACTCCATTGGTTGACGAAGTCAGTGAAAGTAAACTCGGTTCAATTCATGGACGCAAAACTGCTACGCTAAAGGGAAACATTCGCCAAGCCCCATCTGTTTTGATTGCCACCCACATGGATGCGATTGGATTAATGGTTTCACGCATTGTGGATGAATTTTTATACGTCACCAACATCGGCGGCATTGATTCGCGTGTTTTACCCGGTACACCTGTCACAGTCCATGCTTCGGGCACAAACGAAGATTTATATGGCGTGATTGTGATGCCACCAAGCAATTTAATCCCAGATGGTGAAGGCGGCGGAGTTGTTCCATTAAAGTATTTGATGATAGACATGGGTTTAACTTCTAAAGAAGTTGCCCAAAAAGTTAAAGTTGGTGACAGAGTTTCGTTTGCAACTGAACCTGTCGAAATGTCGGGCGGATATTTAAGCGGGCACACTTTAGATAATCGCGCATCAGTTGCGGCACTGACTGTTTGTTTAGAAGAATTACAAAATAAAAAACATAGTTGGGATGTGTGGGCAGTTGCCACTGTGCAAGAAGAAACGGTTTTTGGTGGTTCATATACATCTACATATCAAATCCGCCCTACAGTTGCAGTTGCAGTAGATATGACCTTCGGAAAAGGTACTGGTTCTAGCGGATACCAAACTTTCCATTTAGGCAAAGGTATCACTTTGGGAATTGGTCCAAGCGTGACGCCGTATTTATATAAACGCTTCAAAGAAGTTGCAGAAAAAATCGAAATCCCTGTACATGATGATTTAATGCCCGAATATTCATCTACCGATGCGGATGCGATGCAATTAACGGCTGAAGGCATACCTTCCATGGTATTGAGCATTCCGCAAAGATACATGCACACGGCGGTTGAATTAGTCGCCATGAAAGATATTCAACGCGCAGGCAGGTTATTAGCAGAATTTATCGCTTCACTTGAAACAGATTTTATGGAAAAAATATCTTGGGAATAAAGGCAAGCCACAGAGCGCACAGAGACCTCTGGGAAAACCTCTGTGAACTCTGTGTTCTCTGTGGCTAATTTTTTATGTTAACTATTGGTAAACCACAACTCGACCTGCTCGAAAAACTATGTAACGCCATGTCCGTCTCTGGGGAAGAAGGCGAAGTGCGTCGTATTGTCTTGGAAGAAGTCAAGCCATATGCAGACGAAGTCAAAGTAGATGCGCTTGGCAGTGTTTTGGTTACAAAGAAAAGCACAAGCAAAAAACCTTTGCGCGTTTTACTCGATGCCCACATGGACGAAGTCGGTTTTATGATTGTCGCTGATGACGGAGATGGTTTTTATCAATTCCAAACGGTTGGCGGAATTGATGAACGCCATTTAGTTGGCAAACAAGTCATCGTTGGTAAAGACCATACGATTGGTGTCATCGGTGCAAAACCAATTCACTTAACCACTTCTGATGAACGTAAACATACGATTGATGTTGATTCCATGCGCATTGATTTAGGTCCAGAGGGCAAAGCCAAAGTTGGAGACCGTGCCACTTTCGCTACAAAATTCAAACGCGTTGGCAATTCCATCATGTCAAAATCTATTGACGATAGAATCGGCGTGGTCACATTAATTGAATTACTAAAAAACGCGCCGAAGAATATTGAATTATGTTTATCATTTAGTGTACAAGAAGAAATTGGTTTGCGTGGCGCAACTGTGGCTGGATATTATTTCAATCCAGACCTTGCTATTGCAGTTGATTCAACTCCCGCACGAGATTTACCAGATTATGAAGGCAGAGAAAATTTTACCTACAATACAAAATTAGGGTTAGGTCCTGCCATTTATATGGCAAACTCTTCTGCAATTGACCACCCAAGCCTTGTAAAATTTTTAGAAGAAACTGCCATCAAAAATAAAATTCAATATCAATTACGTCAGCCGGGCGGTGGTGGAACAGATGCAGGTGCAATTCAAGGTGCGCGTGGTGGCATCCCTGTCGTTTCAGTTTCTGTGCCGCATCGTTATACTCACTCGCCCATTAGCATCTCCCGCATTGATGATTGGAAGAACACTTTGAATTTATTGCATGTCGCATTAAAAAATATAAATCGTGATGTATTGAAAAGATAATATGAACGGATATATTGCATTATTAGGTTCTGGTGAATATTTATCTGTGATGGATGAAGTGGATAAATTTTTGCTTGCCAATTGCGGCGCAAAAGATAGAAAACCACGAGTGGTTTGTTTACCAACTGCGGCTGGTCAAGAAGGCGATACAAGTGTGAAACGTTGGATGAAGATGGGCATTGACCATTTCACCCGCCTCGGCGCTGACGTGACAACTGTTCCTGTTACAGACGCAGAATCTGCGTCCATGCAGAGTCATGCCTCCACTGTGGAAGAAGCGGATTTTGTCTATTTTTCAGGCGGGAATCCTTTGTATCTTTATGAAACCATGAAAGATAGCTTGGTGTGGAAATCTGCCATGAAAGTTTTTGAACGCGGTGGCGTGTATGCGGGTTGTTCAGCAGGTGCAATGATATTAGGAAAAGAAATGCCAAACTTTCGCAGGTTGGGGTTAAATTCTGTGCCTGCATTTGATTTTGTTCCTGCTGTTATCATTCCACATTTTGATGCAACGCCGATGTTTTTCAAACCGATTATCAGTGCGGCACGCATGCGTTTGAAAGAAAATGATTTGATGATTGGTATTGATGAAAACACAGCGATGGTTGGCAGAAATAGTGAATGGACTGTGATGGGCAAAGCAAGCGTACATGTGTTTACAAAAAATGAAAGCAAGAGTTATGCCGTTGGAGAAAAGTTTAATCTATGAAACAACTTCTAAAAACACTTACAGAAACATTCGGACCTTCTGGTTATGAAGATGAAGTGCGAAAAGTGATTGCTAAAGAAATAAAATCTTTAGCAGATGAAATGAGTGTAGATGCACTTGGAAATTTAATTGCTCGCATAAAGCCAGCAAAAAATTCTAAGAATCCGAAAAAAATTATGCTCGCCGCACACATGGATGAAATTGGTGTGATTGCCAGCCATATTGATAAAAATGGATTTGTGCGTTTTACCAATGTCGGCGGTACATTTGGCAGATACACTCTCGGCGCGCGTGTACGATTTACAAATGGCGTAACTGGTGTTGTTGGCTATGACAGACTCGAAAATATTGATTCGGTTTTGCCGATTAATAAAATGTATATTGATGTGGGTGCAACCAGTAAAAACGATTGCCCTGTAAAAGTCGGTGACTTTGGCGCGTTTGAACGTTCGTTTATTGAAATGGGAAATCGCTGGGTTGCTAAATCAATGGATGATAGAAGTGGCGTAGTGGTTTTGATTGAAACCATGCGTGCTATTAAATCATCTCCACATGATTTATATTTTGCATTTACAACGCAAGAAGAAGTGAGTTTGAAAGGTGCAAAATCTGCCGCGTATAGCATTGACCCTGATATCGGCATTGCAGTAGATGTGACTGCAACTGGTGACACGCCTGCTTCGATAAAAATGGCAATGGAAATAGGCAAAGGTCCATGTATCAAAATTAAAGATGCAGGCATGCTTTCTGACCCGCGTGTGATTGATTGGATGATTCAAACGGCTGAGAAATCGAAAATCCCCTATCAACGAGAAGTTTTGTTAGGCGGCACTACTGATGCCAGTGTGATTCAGATCTCACGCGCTGGTGTGATGGCTGGCGCAATCTCTATTCCATGCAGATATGTTCATTCCGCTTCTGAAATGATAGATATAGATGATTTGAAAAATTCAATCAAGTTGTTGACAGCCATGTTGACGAAAGGATTAAATTTTTAATATGGGCGATTACAATCGTTCGACTAAAAAAATTAAGTTTGAAGAAATCACACCGGATGTAATGCAAGCGATTCAAAAATATATTGAATTGCATAATTTAGGTGATATTCTTAGCAATGTTTCACATTGTGTTATCTCTACTTCAGACAAAATCAAAAAAGGTTTATTTGGCGGACCTGGTCCTAATTTGTTGGTGCAAACTGTAATTCTGACCGATCGCTGGTTAATTTTGGCAGACCGCGTTGACCAAAATGCAATTTATATTAAGTCTATGCAATTGGCAGATATTGTCGTTACAGATTATCAGCAAACCGCATTTCATGGCGTCATCCCTGACAGTGGTCTGAATCTTGTAGGCAAGTTCACTGACGCTAGTGAGCAAGGAACGATGTTTATGCCACTTGGTGAGGATGAAGCAGGTGATGAATTCAAAGAAGCAGTTATCAAGTCAGTTCAAGAAGCGAAAAAATAAAAAAGAACTCGGAAGTTTTGAAACTTCCGAGTTCTTTTTATCCATTATTTTGAATCTTCTTTCTTCGGCATGAAAGACATGAGAATCGCCGCACCTGCACCGAGTGCAAATGTACCCATGGAGCCAGGGCTGGAGTAATTCGTCAGCCCGACGAGTAAAGCGAAGAAGCCAACTGCCAATGCGATTTGAACTTGCCAAGCCGCATTTTTATAAGCATCCATTGTGAAGCGACCAAGCGCAAAGCCTAACACAATAAAACCGAGTGCCCGAATCACGAAACCAACGACGGATAGTACTTGTTGAAAATCTTCCATTTTGAATCTCCTTTTGTTTGATTATAACCAAGCCCACAAAATCCAGAACACAATCATCACGATACCTAGACCAATTTTTGCGGCTACAGACCAACCCCAGCCAGTCATCCAGGCTTTGGTGTTGGCAAAGGCTTGTGCCTTATCTCTGAGGCGGCGCCACTCTGCAAAGTATAGTCCAGCCGGTGCCGCTAACATGCCGGCAATTGGAGTCATTACCAAACTAACGCCAACACCTGCAATGAATGCCCAAATGATGGAACTCCACGGCACATTTTTATCGCGTACATGTTTGGCGATGATGATGTTATCTCCTATGTTACCGCCAATCATCAAGATGGTGATAAGCACAAACAATAACCAATCTACCCAAGTCATTGCGCCTATGGAGGCTTGGACGACAGCATAAATTAATGTGCCAATCCACATGACAGTTAAGCCGGGGAAAATGGGTATCAATAATCCAAGTAAACCAAAAACTAGCAAGGTTAAGACGACAACTTGTAAAATTGTTTGAGCAAATAATTCGAGTGTTTCTGGATCCATTTATTCTCCATATGCTTGGTCGAGACGCAAGCGGTCGAAATCAACAATTTCCAAAAGTAATTTTGTTATAAAAATTTCTTTATTTACTGGTGGTTTCGATACGACACTCGCTTCGCTCGTATCTACTCAACCACTGACTTTACTTAATCACATCAATCCCGCCCATCCACGGGCGCAGAACTTCCGGCACAACGATTGAACCATCGGCTTGTTGATAATTTTCCATCACGGCAATCATGGTACGCGGCAAACCAAGCCCTGAGCCATTCAAGGTGTGCAAAATTTTTGCCTTGCCACCGTCGGCGGGACGATACTTTATATTCGCACGACGCGCCTGAAAGTCGCGGACATTGGAGACAGATGAAACTTCTAACCACTCGTCACAACCCGGTGCCCATAACTCTAAATCGTAAGTTAGTGTCGCGGCAAAACCAATATCGCCGGTACAAAGTTGTTTAACGCGATATGGAATCCCTAACAAGGCACAAGTCTCTTCGGCATCTTTCAACATTTTTTGATGCAACGCCTCTGACTCTTCGGGTGTGCAGTACACATACATTTCAACTTTATCAAATTGGTGACCACGTTTGATTCCACGCACGTCACGCCCAGCACTCATCTTTTCACGGCGGAAACAAGGCGTGTAAGCGGTGTACAACTTTGGCAAAGATTCTTCTTCTAAAATTTCATCCATGTGCAAACCTGTGAGTGGAATTTCAGCCGTCGGCACAAAATAAAAATCTTCTTCATGGTCTTTATACAAATTATCGGCAAACTTCGGTAATTGACCTGCTCCATACACAGTTGCTGTTTTCACCATGAATGGCAAATATTCTTCTTGATAACCTTGTTTGATGTGCAAATCTAACATCCAAGCAATTAAGGCACGTTGTAAACGCGCACCTGCTTTTTGCAAAATGTAAAAACGTGAGCCGGTCAATTTTGACCCGCGTTCAAAGTCTAGGATTCCAAGAGCAGGTCCAAGGTCCCAGTGTGGAAGCGGTTTGAAATCAAATTTGCGTGGCTCGCCGACAGTTTTCAAAATCACATTTTCATCTTCACTTTTTCCATACGGCGTGCGTTCATCAGGAACATTTGGAAGTGCTGAGGCAATAGCATTTAATTCTGATTCAACTTCTGCGACGCGTTTATCTAACTCAGCAATTTTGTCGCCGACCAAACGCATCGCCTCAATTTTGGATTGGCGTTCTGCGGCATCTTTCATCTTGCTGATTTCTTTCGAGACAACATTTCGCTCGGCTTTGAGTTTTTCAACTTCGTTTAGCAAAGTGCGGCGTTCTTCATCTAACTTCAAGATGAAGTTGATGGGAGAATCATCCATTTGCCTATCTTGCAATGCCTTGCGGACAATTTCTGGCTTTTCACGAATTAAGTTGATATCTAACATTTTGACTCCTCTTAACAAAATACGCCCCTCATCCGTTTGCAGGACGAAGGGGCGTCTCGTGGTGCCACCTGCTTTTATTGTTCTTTTACAAGAACAAACTTGGGGTGTACTGTAACGGGTACTTCCCGATTCTCTTATGACGATTGTCTCTGCGAGAATGACTTGGCGAAGTGGATTTCATCAATGCGTTGGTTGCTTTGCACATTCCAGCAACTCTCTGTACAACTATTTGATTACTTGTCTTCACGCTTGTCTTAAAGTTTGTACTTCTACAGGGTAAACCAACGAAGCACTAGTTATTGAAATAATTTTACCAACAAATTTGAAGTAGCGCAAATAAGGATTTTTAACCTCAAAACTTACCCATAATAAGGGCAAGTCCATATATCTGTCTTTCCAACATTAATTATGTTTAATAACTGTTTATCTGGCAAAGTAGGGCTGAAACTTTGATTCAAGTAATCGTGCCAAATGGTTATTTCAAATTTTTCTCGGATAAACTCGATTAATATACAAGCAGTATTTTTCTGCAATTCAATACCTCGAAAATAACTACTACTTCTATCACTCTTTAAAATTTCCCATCCTTTTAATCGAAGTTCCGATTGATAATACAAGAGGATATCTTGATAATATGACTCTATCTGGTCGTCAGCCATATCTATATAACTAGGAACAGAATAGTAGAAAACTAAAATCCGTCCGTTTATTGGTTTAGAATAATCAATTCCCAACTGTTGCATTTTAATAAATTCAATTCCATCAGGAGGAGAGGGTAGGTCTTCTGCAATTTTTTCGTTGAGGGCATCAAACTTAGGAATACTTTCTCTCTCCGCTCGCTCGAATTTATTAATAGGGTAGATAACTTTTGCCCAAAAGGTTGCAACACATCCAAGTATTACTATTAATATTCCTGCCAGCACTTTACGGGTTGATGAACTTTTCATATTATCTTTCCATTAATAAAGAAATAAATCCCGATGAACGGGATTTATCAGTGCATCGCACAGTGCCCCTACGGGGATTCGAACCCCGGTCGTAGCCTTGAAAGGGCTGCGTCCTAGTCCACTAGACGATAGGGGCAATGAGTTAAGCGGGCGAATTCTATCATCCCCCGCATTAAGCGTCAAGAAGAATTATGGATTAATTTTCTGGTTTCACGCGTTGGTGTAACAACGCCATAATATCCACTGTTTTGCGGTTAATCAAAATCCCAGCGGATTCAACGCGCAAATTTGGAATCAAAATCGCGGTCAATGTGGCATTGAAGATGGGAATAAATTCACGCGTGCCTTCTGTGATTAAAGAAGTAAAGTCGAAACGACCGGGTAATTCCATAATGCCTTCAATTTCAAACATTTGAGTCGTTAAGCGAATCTTATGTTCAACCGTACTCACATATCCCCCACGCACAATGGCATGTGGACCTAAATCTTCTCTACGAGACATGCACATGGCATGTACTTTATTTTTCATCATGCGTACAATTTCAAAATGGTCAACTAATTTCGTAGGCATAAGCAAACGCGCCATGCGTGCATCACTAACATCCACAGATGAATGTGTGGTGTCATTCATCATGCCCATAGCACCATGGCTTGTGACTGCCACTTTTCCAACAGCGCGATATCCCGACGTGAAAATATCCACAGTGATAAAGCGTGATGTGCGGGGAGAAATACTGCTATCTAAAGACATGATAAAAAATGTTTCGGTTAAGAATCCAGCATGGGATGTGAAAACCCGCTTCGAGGTCGAGAAAGAGGCGGTGTACGTCTTTTGGCTTGAGTCGGTTTGCCGGCGTTTGGATCAAGCACAGTATCTAGCCAATGAATCGATTGTTCATCATATTCACGCCTGCCACAGACATCGCAAATATAAGCAGGGAAATTTTGCACTGTGATTAACTCATTACCCAGCCGCGTAAAATAGGTAACATAACGAGAGTGCATCATACCTGCATGACATTGATTGCATGAGTAATTATTTGCAGTGTTTTGATTCATGTAAAATCCTATTGTACGGCAAACACATCTGTATGTTCAATGACATCCCATAAATACCAGGGCCAATAAATAACGGCGGCTTTGCCAACAATATTTTCCATTGGCAACAAACCCCAATCTTTTGAATCGTTTGAATTGTTGCGGTTATCACCCAACACAAATAAATAACCATCAGGTACAAGCCATTCACCTGAATAGGCAGGCGCTTGTGAAATATAAGGTTCATTTAACTGTTGACCATTCACAAAGACAAGGCTATTTTGAACGACAACAGTATCACCGGGCAAACCAATCACGCGTTTAATTAATTCCTCTTCAGGGTTGATGGGAAAATGAAACACAATAATATCGCCACGGTCTACGTTGCTCCACTGATAACTTAATTTATTAACCAAAATAAATTCGCCATCTTCCAATGTCGGTTGCATACTGTACCCATCCACCCGTACTCGTGCCGAAATTGCATTGATACCCACAAACAAAATCAAAGCCATTAATAATGTTTGAAAAATATCAATGAGAAAAGGTTTCCAATTGATTTGCTCTTCAACGGGTTCGGCTTGCTCTGTTTGTATATCTTGATTCAATGTATCCAACGTGCCTCCGAATTGCTGAGGAAATTATAATGCCATTTTTTGAACGGCTTATCATCCTTAATTCTTACTCATGCAAATGCAATTTTTGGATGAAAACCCGCCTCTTTTTTAACCTTGAACCTGATTCTGCTAGTCAGCATTACCTCATCCTCAAAAGTCACGCTAAAAGCGTGACCTACACCCGCATTTAGCCTTCACAAAACTTCTGTCCTGATTTGTGATTTGCATTCGGAATTTCCTTCCAATTGCGCACAAATTCAAATTGAATTTGTGTTTCAGGTGAAGTGGGGTAATAACCTTGCGGGCGAGTGATAAAAAGATTATGAACCTTCTTCAAAGCCTGCTCATGTGAAAGTCCGTAACGGATAAAATAACACGCCACCGTGATTCCCGTCCGCCCCACGCCTCCCCAGCAATGCACATAGACTGGTCTTCCATTTTCAATTTCACTATCTATCGTATCTAAAATCTTCTTCATCGTTTCATTTGATGGAATGTTATGGTCACGAATCGCAAAGCGTTGATAATTGACATCCAAGTCATATATTTTGGCTTGTTCTTTTAATATGGGTTCATAGGGCACAAGTTCATGTGATTGGGTTAAATCAATAAACGAGCGAATGCCAACCTCAAGAAATGCTTCAATTCTTCTGCGGGCTGATTCGGCGTTGTAACTGGCAGGGTATTCACCTGCTAGAAATTTATTTTCTACCGCCCAATAGGATTCAGGAATAGGGAGTTTTGTCATTTTTTAGCCATAGAGCGCACAGAGGGCCACAGAGTTTTTTAAGAGATTTTCTCAAAATTCTCTGAGTCCTCTGTGGCGGATTTTTTATTGCGGAAATTCTACACAAAGATTATTCAAAATTTGTGTACGCATTTCAATCAATTCAGGATATTCATAAAAGAACAGGATTTTTTGTTCAGCAATGGTGTCTCCATCTGGTTTTTCTGCAAAGATGAAAAAGCCAAATGATTCAGCAATATCTTCAGCAGGGTGAGTAACAGCGTAATCTGTCAGGAATTGGTCTTCATATTGATAGTAAAAATCATCGAGTTTTTCGTAATACAAATCTTCATCTTCTTCTAAATTAATTTCGTTCCATTCTTCATAAATATCAAACCAGAAGCGGTCATAAAATTGATTAATGTATGAATCTGGGTTGGAGCAACCTTCACCGGGATGAAACGTGGAGCAAGCAGAAATTTCTTCTAAATATATTTCGTTGTCTTCTGGGTTATTGAAAATGGCAAGGCTGGGCGGCACTTGACTCGGTGAAAGCGTGAGCAAGTGAGCAAATTCATGCATCAGCGTAAATGTAAAAAAGTAATAATCATACGAGTCAGCGATATCTATTTGCAATTCCCAAAGCCTCGGGTCATCATAAGTTTGTGCTACAGCCGCAAGGATGTTTCCTTCGCCGTCAGTCATTATAGAAAATTCGCCTACATGTGCGCGATATTCATACGGTATTAAGGCGGTGAAATAATCCCAAAGTTCTTCATGTTTGGCAGTATCTTCGCGTTCTTCTTGCAAATCTAAAGAAATGGGCGGGTAATCTGGATTTGTAAGTTCTTCATTTTCAATTGAATAAATGACAATATAAGACTCTTCATTTTCTTCATTACTAAAATCAGTTGACTCTATCTCTTGCGGAGAATTTAAGTGCACAATTGTTTCGGTAATTGCTGGGCAGGATACATTCTCAGGTGTTGGTGTGACGATAAATGAAGTATCAGGAATCACGGGTTGTGAAATTGGTTCAGGAGTGCCAAGTAAAGTGACGCAGGCTAAACTCGTGATGAGGGTTAATGAAGCAACTATAAGGGTAGTAAGACGCGACATGTAAATCCTTTATTCAAAAAGTGAGCAAGTCCCCTCTAAAATAAATTGACGTAGTTCAATCAATTCGGGGTAAGCATAGAAAAATAAAATCTTTTGTTCTTTAATTGTATCGCCTTGTGGTTTGGGGCTGAAGACAAAATAAGTAAATGATTCAGCAATATCTTCGGCGGGATGTGTAGTGGCGTAATCATCTACAAATTGGTCTTGATATTTTAAATAAAAATTAAACAAGCCATCATAATAAGCGGTCAAATCATCTTCGTATTGCAAAGCATCAATGGCTTGCCACTCTGGCGCAACATCAACCCAATAGCGATTATAAAAAGCGCGGATGTATGAATTTTGCATACTGCATCCGCCACCAGTAAAGTAAGTGGGACAAAAAGCATCTTTGCTGGTAAGTAAATCCACATTACTTGGGTCAGCATAAATTTCTGCATCCACTGTAGATTGTGATGCGTTCAAGGTAAGCAAGTGAGCATATTCATGCACCATTGTAAAAATAAAAGCATGTTTATCTTCAAGGTCAGCAATATCTACTTCAACAATCCAATCGGTTAAGTCACTTGAGGTTTGGTCTACTGCCGCTAATGTATTCGATTCGCCATCTGTGAAAACATTGTATTGCGCCACCATAGCACGATCCTGCGGCGGAATTAATGTGGTGAAAATTTCCCACGCTTCTTTTTGTAATTCTGAATTGGTTTGTTCATCCTCTAAATCAGTCGGTACTTCGCTGAGCTGTGGATTCGTCAGTTCATCCCCATTGACAGAATATATGACCAAATAATACGTCTCTGGTTCAACATATTCTTCCGATTCTTCTTCATCACCCATCTCATATACATTGCCTTGCGCACTAGCAATAATATCTTCCATCACTACCGGGCAAGCATTGACAGACATATCTTCTTCATAATTTACAAGCGTAGATTTTCCCCATTGATATGCACCAAAGGCAATGAAACCGAGAAATACTAAAATGAAAAATGCTTTGATTTGTGAAGACATACAGCCTCCTGATTGATTATGGACCGATCCAGCCCATGTCGGCAAAGAAAAGATATAAATATCCAAATAACATAATCATATAAATTGCCATTTCAAAACGTCCCCAAAAACGTTCCAATGAAAAAGAAAAATTATCTCGAATCGTACCGACAATGCTTTCTAAATTTTCCATCTTACTGCGTAAATTTTCTTTCCAATCTCTTAAGTACAATTCGCTCTGAATGGCTTCATACAATTTTGCTGAATACCAATCACCAATTAATAATAAATTTTGTTCGGCGCGTTCAAAATCAATCATCACTTCAAGTTTGTGTTCGGCTAACTGACGAACCACATCACTGGTTGGGTGAAAACGACTTTTGCCTTTAAAAAAGACTTCGTTAATTTTATCGAGCATGTTTTCAATCGACTCATCTAACATGCGATAACGCAACAATTGATAATTTCCAATTTTCAACAAAGCAATATCAGAAGTATAGTCCGCATTCGGGGCAATAATCACTGCACCTTCCCAATCTACAACGGTCATATCAACATCAGAGTATTGCGTGCGCGAAACTAAAATTTCTCCAATTTCAGCGGCATCTAATTTTTCTTTTTGTGAACGAATAAATTTAGCAAGTGAAGCGGCGTTTTTCTCAACCCACTTTTCTGGCGTGGGTTTTGCTTTTTGCACCAATAAAACAGTGTAATCTTCAAACAACCCACTTTGACGAATCCTTTCAGGAATATACCTACTTTGCAATGCCGCTTGAATTTTTGTACGCAATTGCAAAACAGATGGCGCAAACGGGTCAGTTAAATCAAAACGACATTCAATCATTTGCACCACACCATCATAACGCTCACGTCGCACTGCCACAGCATAGCCTTCAATTACAATCGTCTCTTCACCGAGGCTAAACAAATCAATATCAACTGGTTGAAAGTATGGCGCATCTTTCAAAACTTTAAACTGTTCTAGCGCAGGTGCTTTGCCTTCATCAGAATCAGGAAAAGCAATTAAATAACAAATTTCCATGTGTTAAGTGTACTATACTATGTCATTGCGAGATTGCTTACCACTTCGTGGCACACGTCGTCACTTCGTTCCTCGCAATGACATATCATAAATGGTGAATTATGACTCTTCAAGAACAATATAAAAAATGGAAAGAAACCACACTCAAAAAATCTTTGGATAAAACCAAAGAAAGAAAAGAAAGATTCGAAACCACAGCAGGGATTGAAATTCCGCGCCTCGCTCTCCCGCCTCAACCTGATTCAACTGCGGAGAAATTAGGCTTCCCCGGAGAATATCCTTTCACACGCGGAGTCCAACCCACCATGTATCGTTCTCGCTTTTGGACGATGCGTCAATATGCTGGCTTTTCTACAGCAGAAGATTCAAATAGAAGATATCGTTATTTATTGGAACAAGGTCAAACGGGGTTAAGTGTCGCCTTTGACCTCCCAACTCAAATCGGGTATGACGCGGATGACCCAATCGCTCATGGTGAGGTTGGCAAAGTTGGAGTCTCGATTTCATCCATCCATGATATGGAAACTTTATTCAAAGAAATTCCATTAGACAAAGTTTCTACATCCATGACGATTAACGCGCCTGCTGGCGTTTTGCTTGCCATGTATATTGCCGTTGCGAAAAAACAAGGCGTGGACATGAAGCAACTGCGCGGCACGATTCAAAATGATATTCTCAAAGAATATATTGCGCGTGGGACTTATATTTTTCCGCCTGCGCCATCCATGCGATTAATCACTGATATTTTTTCTTTTTGTGCAGAACATGTACCGAGTTGGAACACGATTTCAATTTCGGGTTATCACATTCGTGAAGCAGGTTCAACATCGGTGCAAGAAGTGGCGTTTACATTATCGAACGGAATCGCTTACATAGAAGCCGCATTGAAAGCAGGCTTGTCAGTTGATGATTTTGCTCCACAACTTTCGTTCTTCTTCAACGCACACAATAACTTTTTGGAAGAGGTTGCAAAATTCCGCGCGGCGCGTAGACTGTGGGCAAAAATTATGCGTGAGCGATTCAAAGCACAAAAACCATCATCATGGCAATTGAGATTTCATACACAAACTGCAGGTTCAACATTAACTGCCCAACAACCTGAGAATAATGTGGTGCGTGTGACCATTCAAGCATTATCCGCAGTTTTAGGCGGGACACAAAGTTTGCATACCAATAGCATGGATGAAGCCTTGTGGCTCCCCACTGAAAAAGCAGTGCGAGTTGCATTAAGAACGCAACAAATAATTGCATATGAATCAGGCGTAGCGGATTCAGTTGACCCGTTAGCAGGTTCTTATTTGATTGAATATCTGACCGATGAAATTGAAAAAGGTGCCGAAGAGTATATTTCCAAAATTGACGACATGGGCAGCGCGATGCAAGCCATCGAAAAAGGATTTATGCAAAATGAAATTCAAAACGCCGCCTTCACAGCCCAAAAAGCAATTGAACGAAAAGAAGAAATTGTTGTGGGTGTGAATCAATTTACTGTCAATGAAGAGGTTACGTTAGAACGCTTGAAAGTTGACCCTGCCATTGAGATTGATGCTCGTGAAAGGTTGAAGAATTTACGGGAATCGAGAAATCGGGAATCGGTAGATGTGTTATTAGGAAAGTTGGTCAATGCCGCCAAAGGGAATGAGAATTTAATGCCTTTGTTCATTGAATGTGTGGAAAATGAAATTACATTAGGTGAAATTTGTAATACTTTGAGAAGTGTTTGGGGTGAGTATGTAGCGGAAGGGTTTTAGGGAAGAAGGAGCTAAATCATGTCTCGCGGACTTTTTGCTGGAGGGACAGATTATTCTCACCAATCTCTTAAGGACATTTTGACAGACCTTGATAATTGGTTTCAATCTTTGGAAGAGGTAATTTCATTTCTTTCAAGAAATAAACAACAATTAGAATCTAATAATTACTGGTCCAAAGTCAATCATGATTTTAGGATAATGATTGATCGTGAATTGATTTTCTATGAAACATCATTAGGAGAATTAGGTGAAATCAAGACAGAAATAGTTTCAGAAATTGAAAGACATCATATTTCTCGGCTTAGCCATTTAGGAAAAACGGCACGCGAATTTAATATCGATATAGGTAAAGTCTGGCATCACAATGTTTCACCATATGCAATGGATGAAGATTATCAAAATCCAGATTTTAAAACATTAGAAAAAATGTATGCGGTTGGAAGAAATATGGCAATTGATATGATGGATTTATCAAATGCAGCTAATAGATTGAAAGATTATCTAGGCAGAAAAGAAAAAACTAAAAAATCAGGAATTGGAGATAAACCTAATATCACCATAAATATTGATGGTGATGTTTCAGGAAATCTAGTTGTTGGCGACGATAATGAATTAAGTGAAAAGTCTTGACTAAATAATTAAGTTAATTCCATTCTTGATAGTCTCTGAAAGTAAATGGCTTCTCAGCCCCT